>NZ_JBEXCS010000020.1:0-112766 GCF_040605395.1 Streptomyces sp. NPDC005648
CTGCGCACCGGCTCCGGCATCATCACCGACGCCGTCGACCTGGAAGCCGGCGACGAGGGCCCGGTGGCCACCCAGTCGGTGTTCGCCGCCTCCTTCACCACCACCTCCCGCGTCATCAAGGGCACCCCGGTCATCACCGTCAAGCCCAACTCCGCCGCCGTCGAGCCCGCCCCGGCCGCCGGCACCGTGGAAGAACTCGCCGTGACGTTCTCCGAGAAGGCACGGGGCACCAAGGTCACCGGCCGCACCCCGCGCGAGTCGACCGGCCGCCCGGAACTGACCGAGGCCGCGATCGTGGTCTCCGGCGGCCGCGGCGTCAACGGCGCCGAGAACTTCGCCCTCATCGAGGCCCTCGCCGACTCCCTCGGCGCGGCCGTGGGCGCCTCACGCGCCGCGGTGGACGCGGGCTGGTACCCCCACACCAACCAGGTCGGCCAGACCGGCAAGAGCGTCTCACCCCAGCTGTACATCGCCAACGGCATCTCCGGCGCCATCCAGCACCGCGCCGGCATGCAGACCTCCAAGACCATCGTCGCCGTCAACAAGGACGCCGAAGCCCCCATCTTCGACCTCGTCGACTACGGCGTCGTCGGCGACCTCTTCGACGTCGTCCCCGCCCTCACCGAGGAGATCAACACCCGCAAGGGCTGAGGGTGTTCAGCGCGTCCACGCATTCTGGGGCTGTCCGGGCCGGGGTTCAGTACGACCTGGGCAGCCCCAGCACGTGCTGGGACACGTAGTTGAGCACCATCTCCTGGCTGATGGGCGCGAGTCGCAGCAGCCGTGACTCACGGAAGTACCGCTCCACGTGGTACTCACGGGCGTACCCCATGCCGCCCAGGGTCTGCACCGCCCGGTCCGCGGCCTGGAAACCGGCGTCGGCGCACAGGAACTTGGCCATGTTGGCCTCACGGCCGCACTCCAGGCCCCGGTCGTAGCGCCAGGCTGCGTTGCGGGCCATCAGACGGGCGGCGTCGAGGCGGGTGAGTGCCTCGGCGAGCGGAAACGCGATTCCCTGGTTCCGGCCGATGGGGCGGCCGAAGACAACGCGGTCGCGGGCGTAGCGGGTGGCGGCGTCGAGGGCGGCCCGGCCGAGGCCGAGAGCTTCGTGGGCGAGCAGGATGCGCTCGGGGTTGAGTCCGTCGAGAAGGTAGCGGAAGCCCTCGCCCTCCTCGCCGATGCGGGCACGCGCCGGCACTCGCAGACCGTCGATGAAGATCTCGTTGGACGCGACGGCGTTGCGGCCCATCTTGGGGATCGGCCGGATGTCCATCGCCGTGCGGTCGACGTCGACGAGGAAGACCGAGATGCCCTTGGTCGGCTTGTCCACCTGGTCGCGCGGGGTGGTACGGGCCAGGAGAACCATCTTCTGCGAGTCGCCGGCCTTGGTGATCCAGATCTTGCGGCCGTCGATGACGTAGTGGTCGCCGTCGCGGCGGGCGAAGGTGGAGATGCTGGTGGTGTCGGTGCCGGCGTCGGGTTCGGTGACACCGAAGCAGACGTGCAGGTCTCCGGCGGCGGCGTGCGGGAGGACCTCGCGGCGGAGTTCCTCGCTGCCGTGCCGGGCCAGGACGTTGAGGCCGAAGATGGTCAGGTGCATGGTGCTGCAGCCGTTCATGCCGGCGCCCGAGGCGGCCACCTCCTCCAGTAGGAGGGACGCTTCCAGGACACCGAGTCCTCCGCCGCCGTACTCCTCGGGGACCGCGATGCCCAGCCAGCCGGCCTTGGCGAAGGCGTCGTAGAAGCTCCAGGGGAACTCGGCCTTCTCGTCCTGCTCGGCCCAGTACCCGGGGCCGAACGAGGCGGCGAGTTCACGGACGCCCGCGCGGATGTCCTCCTGCTGCTCGGTCAGCTCGAAATCCACGGGGCTCCCTGGGACGCAAGTCCGGCGCACGACTATGGAGAATGATATTTTCTCCCAGGTAGAATATCGTTCGCAGCCGGGGAGTGGAAGGAAGGGGCCACCTTGAACATCGCGATGCTGCTCGACATGGCCGTGGCGGGCGATCCCGACCGGGTGGCGATCGGACGGCGCGACTCCGGGACGACCTGTGCGGAGCTGCGGGATACGGCGGCCGGGGTCGCGGCCGTCGTGCGCCGGTCCGGGGCAAGAGAGTTGGTGTTCGCCGGGGTCAACGGCCCGGCCTTTCCGATGATGTTGTTCGGTGCCGCCCTGGCGGGCGTACCTCTGGTGCCCGTCAACTACCGTCTGTCCGCCGAGGCGTTGACCGGTCTGCTGCAGCACACGGAGAAGCCTCTCGTGGTGGCGGACGAGGCGTTCGCGGGCGTGTTCGGCGAGGCGGGCCTCGATGTCCGCACCCCTGAGGCGCTGTTGGCACAGGGGCGCGCCGCCGAGCCGGTGGACGGGCCGGAGGGCTCCCCGGACGACCCGGCCGTGCTGCTGTTCACCAGCGGGACGACGGCGGCTCCCAAAGCCGCCGTGCTGCGTCACCGCCATCTGACCAGCTACGTCCTGCAGACCGTGGACTTCGCGTCCGCCGCCCCCGACGACGCCGTCCTGGCCGCCGTGCCGCCCTACCACGTCGCAGGCATCGGCTCCGTGCTGAGCAACCTCTACGCCGGGCGCCGGATGGTGCACCTCGGCAGCTTCGAGCCGGGCGCCTGGCTGGACCTGGTGCGCTCCGAGGGCATCACCTCGGCCATGGTCGTACCGACCATGCTGGCCCGCGTCGTCGAGCACCTCGGCGGCGGCCCGGCGGACGTCCCCACGCTGCGCGCGCTGGCGTACGGCGGTGCCCGGATGCCGCACACGGTGCTGGAGGCGGCTCTGCGCGCCTTCCCCGACACCGGGTTCACCAACGCCTACGGCCTCACCGAGACCAGTTCCACCATCGCCCTGCTCGGCCCGGACGACCACCGCGCCGCGCTCTCCTCCGACGACCCGGCGGTCCGTGCCCGTCTGCGCTCGGCCGGCCGCATGGTGCCGGGCGTGGAGGGGCAGATCCGGGACGCCGCCGGTGGCGTCCAACCCCCCGGCGCCCCGGGCGAGTTGTGGGTGCGCGGCCCTCAGGTGTCCGGCGAGTACAAGGGCGCTGCGGCCCTGCTCGACGGCGAAGGCTGGTTCCACACCCGCGATCTGGCCCATTTCGACGCCGAGGGCTATCTGTTCATCGAGGGACGCGCGGACGACACCATCATCCGCGGCGGCGAGAACATCGCTCCCGCGGAGGTGGAGGACGTTCTCCTGCGCCACACAGCGGTGCGCGAGGCCGCAGTGGTCGGCATACCGGACGAGGAATGGGGCGAACGGATCGCCGCGTTCGTGGTCACCCACGAGGGAGCGGCCGTCGACGCCGAAACCCTGCGGGCCTGGGTGCGCACACATCTGCGCGGGTCCAAGACCCCGGACGCGGTGGTGTTCCGCGACGAACTCCCCTACACCCCGACCGGAAAGCTGCTGCGGCGCCGCCTGGTGACCACGGCGCCGGACGACTGACCCAGCAGCGGCTCCGAGGGCTCATCGCGCCGGCACCGCCCGTATCTGCCTCTGCGTCACCTTGCGCAGCACCAGGGTGGGGTCGCAGAGCGTCCAGGAGGGCGGTCCAGGGGCCGCCCAGGGCGGGAAGGTCGGCGAGGATCCGGTCGGCCCAGGGCTCGCCCGGATTGAGGACGGGGCCAGGTATCCGGTCGAGCACGGGTCAGGCGATCGCCGACTCCCAGCCGCCCTCGACATACGAACGGCGCAGCAGGCCCACGACACTGCCGGGCAGTCGCCGCCCGGCGTCCAGGATGCAGGGTGTGTGAGATTCCTATTCTCCTCCAGTGATGACATCATTACCGCATGACGTCGTTCGCAGAGCTTCACGACCTGACGGGCAAGGTGGCCGTCGTCACCGGCGGTTCGCGTGGGATCGGGCGGGCCATTGTGCAGACGCTGGCCGAGGCCGGTGCCGATGTGGTCGTCGCCTCGCGCAAGGGTGAGGCGTGCCGGGCGGTGGCCGAGGAGGTGCGGGGGGCGACCGGGCGGCGGGCCGTCGGGGTCGCCTGCCATGTCGGGCGCTGGGACGACTGCGAACGGCTGGTCGCCGAGGCGGTCGAGCAGTTCGGAGGGCTCGACGTGCTCGTCAACAACGCCGGGATGTCGCCGATGTACGAGAGCCTCGACGCCGTGAGCGAGGAGCTCTACGACAAGACACTCGCCGTGAACCTGAAGGGCCCCTTCCGGCTCGCGGTGCTCGCAGCGAAGTACATGGCGGATCACGGGGGCGGGTCGATCATCAACATCGGCACCGCCGGTTCCCTGATGGCGAGTGTGCACGAGCTGCCGTACGCCTGCGCCAAGGCCGGCCTGAACGCCCTCACGGTCGGCCTGGCGGAGGCATACGCCCCGAAGGTGCGCGTGAACGCGATTCTGCCGGGGCCGGTGCTGACCGACGCCCACAAGGCCTGGGCCGCCGAGGACTTCGACACGTCGTTCGTGCCGTTGGGCAGGCTGGGCGTGCCGGACGATGTGGCGCCGCTGGCCCTGCACTTCGCGAGCGCCGCCTCCAGTTTCACGACCGGTGCGATCGTCCGGGTCGACGGGGGCATCACCCGCAAGGTGTGAATGCCGTTGCGACCACGCGAGAGCCGCGGTTCCGTCGGGAACCGCGGCTCTCGCATCCCCCCGCCGTCGCCGATCAGGCTTCGGAGGCGTCCTGCCGGTACACCTGACCGCCCTTCATCACGAACCGCACGTCCTGCGTCACCCCGATGTCCGTCAGCGGGTCGCCTGGGACGGCGATGATGTCGGCCAGAAGTCCCGGTTCGAGGCGGCCACGGTCGTCGGCGTCGATCAGGTCGGCGGCGACGACCGTGGCGGCGCGCAACGCGTCGACCGGCCGCATGCCCCGGTCGACGAGGGCGATCAGTTCCTTGGCGCCCCTGCCGTGCGGGACGGCGGGGGCGTCGGTGCCGAGGGCGACCTTGACGCCACGCCTGATCGCCCGGGCGGTGGACTCACGGGCCCGCGGGAAGACCTCGGCGGCCTTGGCCTGGAGTTCCGGATCGGCGTGGGCGGTGTTCATGCCCTCGGTCAGATACGTCGTCGCGACGAGGAACGTGCCGCGTTCGGCCATCAGGTCGAGGGTGGAGTCACCGGCGAGGAAGCCGTGTTCGATGCAGTCGACACCCGCCTCGACGGCCGCCCGGATCGCCGTGTCCCCCATACAGTGCGCGGCGACCTTGACCCCGGCCCGGTGCGCCTCGTCGACGATGGCCCGCAGCTCCTCGTCCGAGTACTGCTGGGCACCGGCCGGCCCGGTGTGCGACATGACCCCGTTGGAGGCGCACACCTTGATCACCCGGGCACCGTACTTGAGCTGGTACCGGACCGCCTTGCGCACCTCCGCGACACCGTCGGCGATGCCCTCCTCCACGGTCAGCGGCAGCACGCCCGGCGCGAACGCCTGGAACATCGTCGGGTCGAGATGACCGCCGGTGGGCGCGATCGCGTGTCCGGCGGGCACGATCCGCGGGCCGTCGACCCAGCCGAGGTCGATCGCCTTCTTCAGCGCCACGTCCAGGAGCACGCCCCCGCTCTGCACGAACAGACCGAGGTTGCGTACGGTCGTCCAGCCGTGCCGGAGGGTGCGGCCGGCGTTGGCGACCGCGCGCAGGGTGCGTACGGCCGGGTCCTCCTGGACGGGGATGAGCGGGCTGCGGTGGTCGGGTCCGCCGAGGAAGAGGTTGACCTCCATGTCCATCAGCCCCGGCAGCAGGGTGACGTCGCCGAGATCGAGTACGACGGCGTCGGACGGGACGGTGGCCGGGGCGACGGCCTTGATGCGCTCGCCTTCCACCAACAGGTCACCCGGCTCGACCAGTTCGCCTTTGTCGATGTCGACCATACGGGCGGCGCGCAGACGGATCGGCGGCTGCGGCTCGCGCGACCGGGCCATCACACCGCTCCGGCAAGGAAGGCTGCTCCGTCGGAGAATGCGGCTCTCACGTCACTCACACCGCCGGCTCGGCCACGGCGTCGATGCTCGCCGCGCCGGTGTCGGGCACCTTGGGCTGGCGCCAGGCTTCCACCGAGAAGGCGACGGTCACGAGCGCGCAGAACAGCCACAGCAGATGCTTGTCCGGTTCGGAGATGTCCTCCATGGACACGTTCCGCAGATAGTCCGTGCCGGATGCGAGAAGGGGGAACGCGGCGTTGTAGAACGTGTCGAGCTCGTCCATGGTGCTGGCGATCCGCTTGGCGTATCGGGCCTTCTCGGTCGGGACCGCCCAGTCGGCGAACGGCTCCAGCGCGGCGAACTCGGGGGGAAAGACGGGGGCCATGGTTCGGGTCTCCTCGGTTCAGGACGCGGCCGGGGCGCCGGACGTGCGCTGCTGGTGGTCGCGTACGAACTGACGGGCGGTGCCGTGCAGATGGCGCAGGAGAACCTCCTGGTCGTTCAGCGGGAACTGCCCTACCGCCCGCGATTCGAGCATGCTCTGGGTCGCCTCCAGGGTGTTGCCGTCCTGCAGCCCGTACTCCTTGAAGGAGACGACGGCCAGCTCCTGCTGCAGCCGCTGGAAGGCGTTCTCCGGAGGCACGAAGTAGCACGTGGCCTCGAAGATGTGCGTGTTGTACGAGGTCGGCCAGTAGTGGTACGTCAGCACCCAGTTCGGCCGCCAGATCAGCAGCATGAAGTTGGGGAAGAAGACGAACGAATCCATGCCCCAGCGTGGGTCCTTGGTCGGGTTGACGGCCGGTGGCAGATCCGCCGTCTCGAGGCCGATGTCGGGCGCCTCCCAGGGGCCGAACAGGCCACTGCGCAGGGCGCCTTCGATGGGCTTGACCATTTTGCGGTCGTGCGGTGGGGCGATGCCTCCCCAGGAGGAGACCATGCTGTGCGGGCCGTCGATGTCGTAGTGCAGCGCCTCGTAGCCGTACTTCTGGATCTTGCGGGCCTCGTCGGAGACGTACTGGCCGGCGTGCAGGATCGGCGCGTGGTAGAACTCGGCGAACGCGTCGATGAACAGCTTCCAGTTGGCGCCGATCTCGGCCCGGTACCTGTGCGCCTGGGTCATCTTGTGGAACGGGTAGCCCTCGATGCCCTTGGCGAACTCGCCCAGGTACTCCCGTAGCGGAGTGGTGTTCTCGGGGTCGAGGTTGACGAAGACGAACCCCTCCCAGACCTCCGTCCGCACGCCCTTGAGGCCGTACTGCGACTTGTCGAGGTCGAAGAACTCCTGCTCCTGCTGGACGAAGGTGAGCTTGCCCTCGAGGTCGTAGCGCCAGGCGTGGTACTTGCAGGTGAACTGGCGGCAGACCCCGCCGGTCTCCTCGCGCGGGAAGTCGTTCCACACGAGCTTGTTGCCGCGGTGCCGGCACACGTTGTGGAAGGCGCGCACCTCGTCGTCCATGCCGCGCACCACGATCACGGAGGCTCCGGCCGCGTCCAGCTCCTTGGTGAAGTAGCTGCCCCGCTTGGGCAGTTGCTCCACCCGGCCGACGTTCAGCCAGGTCCGCCGGAAGATCGCCTCCCGCTCCAGCTCGTAGTGCTCGGGCGAGATCGAGTCCTCGTACGACACCGGTTCCGTGTCGATCTTGAGGTGTGCGGTCCAGCTGCCCGCCTCGGGCTTCTTGAAGTGCGCCATGGGGTCTGGTCCTCCATTCGCTTGTACGGAGGGGACTCACGATAATCTCAGTCTCTCCGAATGAGAATGCTATTCTCGCTCTTCAGTGGGCGTCAAGTCGGCCACGGGTCGGGAACCCTCCATGTACGGGAAGATCCGGGTGAAGTCGGCCCCCGGTTCCGCCTCGGCGAACTGCCGCCACAACGCGCCGATCGCCTCACCGATCCACGCCGGACCGCCGTACTCGGCGACCTCACGCAGATAGAGCCGTACGTCCTTGTCCATCAGGGAGTTGGTGAACCCGGCGGCGTAGCGACCGGTCAGGACATGACGCGGGAACTTCTCGCTGGTCGCCACGCTCCGCCCGCTGGAGCCGTTCAGGACGTCCAGCATGGTGGCCATGTCGAGCCCCGCGGCCAGGCCGAAGGCGACGGCCTCGCTGGTGGCGGCGAGGGTGGTCGCGGAGAGGAAGTTGTTGGCGAGCTTGAGGGCCTGGGCCATTCCGGGGCGGTCACCGACCCTGCGGCGACGGTCACTGAGGCCCGAGAGGACCGTTTCCACACGGGAGCAGGTCTCGTCGCCCCCCGCGTACATGACGGTGAGAGTGCGGGCGTGGGCCCCGGCGACACCGCCGGACACGGGGGCGTCGACGTATCCGATCTTCTCCTCGGCCAGCAGCTCGGCGATGGCTCCTGCGGCGCTTACGCCGATCGTGGAGGTGTCGACGATGTACCGCACCCGCCGGTCGGCGGCTTCCAGAACGGCCTGGGCCACCTGCCGCGAGGCGACTCCGTCAGGCAGGCTGAGTACCAACACCTCTACTCTGCGGGCGACTTCGGCGACGGCGGGCACATGTACGGCCCCTTCGGGCGACCGCCGCGGACCGAGCGCGTCGTGCGTCACCACCGTATGACCGGCTCCTACGAGGTTGCCGGCCAGGACGCTGCCCATGTTGCCGAGCCCGACGAAACCGACGTTCTCCCCGCTCACGAACCCGCCTCCCGCTCAGCGCGCACGTCCTTCACCGCCCGCCCGGCCGCACTTCCCGCGGGCACGGAACTCCTCCGCGTCCACATAGGCGTCGCGGAGGACTTCGCGACGCATGCCGTGGGCGACGCGCAGCCGCTCTTCGGTCTCTTCGGTCTCCTCGGTGGTTTCCGCTGTCTCTTCGGTCGCTTCCACGGGGCTGGCTCCCTGGTGGCCGTTGGAGAGAGAGGCCGGGCCGGTCGCCGTAGGCAGCCCCGCCCGCAATGCGAGAATGACACTCTCCAAAATGTACAGCCAGCATTCCAGCAGTTGGAGAATTGTGCTACCGTCCCTGGTCGTCCGGGTGGCCGACCGAGAGGGAGCCGAGCAGACCGTGAGCGACTTCGAGGCGATCGACTTCTTCCGGGACGAGACGCTCGTCGCCGACCCCTATCCCTACTTCGACGCCCTGCGGGTTCGGTGTCCGGTCCATCGCGAGAGCCATCACGACGTGATGATGGTGACCGGGTACGAAGAGGCGGTGCAGGTCTACAACGACACCGAGAACTTCTCCGCCTGCGTCTCGGTGAGCGGCCCCTTCCCGGGGTTCCCGGTGCCGCTGGAGGGCGACGACGTCAGCGCGTTGATCGAGCGCCACCGGGACGAGCTGCCGATGAGCGACCAGCTCCCCACCATGGACCCGCCCACGCACACCGACCACCGCGCGCTGCTGATGCGGCTGATCACACCCAAGCGCCTCAAGGAGAACGAGGCGTCCATGTGGCACCTCGCGGACGGGCTGCTCGACACCTATCTCGCCCCGGGCGAGGGCGAGTTCATCAGCGGCTTCGCCGGGCCCTTCACTCTCCTCGTCATCGCCGACCTGCTCGGGGTCCCCGAGGAGGACCGTCAGGACTTCATGAACCACCTCCAGCGCCGCCCGCAGGACGGGGGTGGCGTCGGCAGCACCGGCGAGGACACGATGCACCACTCGCCGCTGGAGTACCTCTACGGACGTTTCACGACGTACGTCGAGGAGCGGCGGCGCGAACCGCGCGAGGACGTGCTCACGGGCCTCGCCACCGCGACCTTCCCCGACGGCTCCACGCCCGAGGTCATCGACGTCGTCCGCGTCGCGGCCAACCTGTTCGCGGCCGGCCAGGAGACGACCGTCCGGCTGCTGAGTTCCGCGCTCAGGATCCTCGCCGAACGGCCGGAGCTGCAGCGGCTGTTGCGCGCCGAACGGGACCGTATCCCCAACTTCATCGAGGAGACGCTGCGCGCGGAGAGCCCGGTCAAGGGCGACTTCCGGCTGTCGAAGGTGCCGACCACGGTGGGCGGCGTCGACGTCCCGGCCGGGACCACGCTGATGGTGCTGAACGGTGCGGCGAACCGCGACCCCCGTCAGTTCGAGGACCCGGCGGCCTTCGACGTCGGCCGGGCCAACGTCCGCCGGCACCTCGCCTTCGGGCGCGGCCCGCACACCTGCCCCGGGGCGCCACTCGCCCGCGCCGAGGCCCGCGTGACCCTGGAACGGCTTCTGGACCGCACCTCGGAGATCAGGATCGCCGAGCGGGTGCACGGCCCCGCCGGCGCCCGCCGCTACCAGTACGTGCCGACCTTCATCCTGCGCGGTCTGACCCATCTCGACCTGGAGTGGAACCAGGCATGACGGAGGCCGCCGAAGCGAAGTGGAGCGAGGTCCGATGAAGGTCACCGTCGACGACGACCGCTGCCGCGGGCACGGGGTGTGCTGCTCGATCTGCCCCGAGGTCTTCGACCTGAGCGACGACGGCTATGCCGTCGTCGACTCCCCCGACGTCCCCGCCGTGCACGAGGACGCGGTGCGCTCGGCCGCCGCGATGTGCCCCGAGCGCGCCATCACCGTGAGCTGACGACGAGGAGAGCCATGCCGAAGGGATACGTCATTCTCACCGAGTCCATCAAGGACCCGGCGGGCATCGCCGCCTACGGCAGGGCAGCCGCGCCCTCCCTGGCCGAGAACGGCGGTCGTGTCCTGGCGGCCGACCCCGCGCCGGAGGTCCTGGAGGGCGACTGGCACGGGAACCAGACCGTCGTCCTGGAGTTCGAGTCCGTCGAGGCCGCGCGGGCCTGGTACGCGTCGGACGCCTACACGAGGGCCAGGCCGCTCAGGCAGGCGGCCGCCGACACCAACGCGGTGATCGTCTCCGGTCTCACCCTGCCGCCGACGGCGCGATGACCGCCGTAGAGCTGCCCTGAGACTCTCGGCTCAGGGCGGCCCTGCATCCGTTCATGACCTCGCCGCCAGCCCGGCGCGCACGCCCCCGTCGACCAGGATGTCGACGCCGGTGAGGAAGGACGCCTCGTCCGACAGCAGGAAGGCGACCACCGCGGCGAGTTCCTCGGGACGGCCCTCCCGGCCGAGCGCCGACTGCTCGACGAGGGCCTTCATCGACGGGTGGTGCTCGGCCTCCTGACGGCCCTGCGGGGTGGCGACGATGCCGGGCGAGACCGAGCAGACCCGTGCACCGGCCCCTCCGATCCGCACGGCCTCCCGCTGGACGAAGCGCTGAACCCCACGCTTGGCCCAGCTGTACGCCGTCCCCGGGTCCTCGATACCCGGTCCGACGGCCTCACGGATGCGGGCGAGGAAGTCCTCCGCGAGGGGATCCGCCAGGGCCGCCTCGACCGCGGGCCGCGGTGCGGTGTCGCCGAACAGCGCGGCCATCGAGGCGAAGCACACCATCGCCGTCCCCTCGGTGGCGAGCGGACGCAGTGTCTCGGCGAGCAGGGCCGTACCGACGAGGTCGACCGTGAGGATACGGCGCCAGTCGGCCATGGTGGGCGAGATGCCGGCGGCGTGGGCGACGGCGCGCAGCGCGCCCAGCTCGCGGGCGCGGGCGGCGAGCCGGGTCAGGCCGTCGCGGTGGGTGACGTCGAGGACGTGCGGCTCGGCGACGGTCCCATGGGTGGACAGCTCTTCTGCCGCTTCGGTAACGGCGTTCTCGTCCAGGTCGACCATCAGCAGCCGGTCGACGGTTCCGACCAGACGCCGTGCGCACTCCAGGCCCATACCGCGCCCGGCGCCGGTCACGATTCCCACGGTGGTCATCTGCACTCCTCTCGAAACGCCTCCCGAACGACGTGCGCGCTGTGCCGGACCGGCGCGACGCACACGAGGTGCACGACGGTCATGAGGGCCTGCGGCCGGTCGCCCAGTACTGCTCCAGAACGGGCTGGAGAGCGCGCGTCACGAGTTCGACGCGGGGGCCGGTGGCGCTGCGGTGGAACGCCCAGTACGGCGTCCCGTCGGGGCGCTTGCCGAGGGCCTCGACGGCGTGACCGTGCCGGGCGAGTTCGGCCGAGTCGGCGGCCACGTCGTCGGACCAGTAGCCCAGGTGGTGGACACCGGAATCGGCGGCCGGTTCCCAGAGGGTGCCCGGGACGCGCCGGACCAGCTCCAGCCGTGGCACGGACATCGAGTACATGGACCGCAGGTCGAGGACCCGGTCGCCGTCGGGCAGGGTCACCTGGGCGGGTGCGCCGAGTTCCTCGCACCACTGGTAGCCGAACAGTTCCGTGAGTTCGGCCGCCTCCGTCGCGATGTCGTCGACGACGATCCCGACGTGGAACTGGTCACTGCTCTTCACTCGTGGGCCTCCTCGGGTGAGACGGTGCGCAGGCAGAACCGGGTGATGTGGTCGATGTCGGCGCGGGTGGGCGGCACCCGCTGCCACAGGTGGTCGGCGAGCCTGCCGACCGTGGCGTGGGCGGCGAGCGAGGCGTCCAAGTCGGGCCGGTCGCTGCCGAGTCGGGCGTACGGCTCGCGCAGCAGGGTCGCCAGCCGGTCGGCGATGGTGGGCGGGCCGGCCAGGAACCCCTCCCCCACGCTCTGCGCGTTCCACATGACCGCGAGGGTCGTCGCCGCGGTCTCCTCGTCCATCGCCTGCGACAGCACGCCCTCGACCCAGCGGCGCACCTGGCCTTGGGCCGCCGCCTCCTTCGCCATCTGGTGGGCGATGTAGCCGCACAGGCGCTCGGCGCCGTCCTCCATGATCGCGGCGACCAGGGCGTCCTTGGACCGGAAGTGCCGGTAGAAGGCGTCGTTGGACAGTCCGGCCGCCGTCACGATGTCGGCGACCCGTGGCCGGGAGGCGGTGCCGCGGCGCCGCATGACCTCAAGCGCGGCGTCGAGGAGCGCACGGACCTCGCCGGCGTAGTGGGCGCCGCGTCGGGCGAGGGTGCGCCGGGCGATCCGGTCGGCGATGTCGCCTCCTTCCGCCAGCCCTTCAGAAGCATCATTCCAAGTTGAGGTAATTGTATTCTCTTTCATGAGAACGCTATTCTGGCAGCCGCCGGAAGGAGACACAATGCCGTGGGACTTCGAAACCGAACCGGACTACCAGGCACAGCTGGACTGGGCGGACCAGTTCGTGCGGGAGGAGGTCGAGCCCCTCGATCTCCTGTGGGACGGCCTGCAGTTCACCCCGCCCGACGAGACCCTGCGCCGCGTCCTCGACCCGCTCAAGAAGGAGGTGCGGGCGCACGGACTCTGGGCGACCCACCTCGGCCCCGAGTTGGGCGGTGAGGGACATGGGCAGGTCAAGCTGTGCCTGCTCAATGAGATCCTGGGCCGTTCCTCCTGGGCCCCGATCGTCTTCGGCTGCCAGGCCCCGGACACGGGCAACGCCGAGATCCTCGCGCACTACGGGACGCGGGCACAGAAGGACCGCTATCTGCGCCCCCTGCTGGAGGGGGAGATCTTCTCCTGCTACTCGATGACCGAGCCCCAGGCGGGCGCCGATCCCAAGGAGTTCACCACCCGGGCGGTGCGCGAGGGCGACGAGTGGGTCGTCAACGGATGGAAGTACTTCTCGTCCAACGCCAGGACGGCCGCGTTCTTCATCGTGATGGCGGTGACGGACCCGGACGGGGACCCGTACAAGAGCATGTCGATGTTCCTGGTGCCCGCCGAGACCCCCGGCATCCGCATCGAGCGCAACGTCGCCCTGGCGGGTGAGCCGGAAGAACGTGGTTCTCACGCGCTGGTGCACTACGAGGACGTACGGGTGCCGGCCGACGCGCTGCTGGGCGGTGAGGGCCAGGCGTTCGTGATCGCGCAGACCCGGCTGGGCGGTGGGCGGGTGCATCACGCGATGCGGACCATCGGGCTCGCGGGCAAGGCGTTCGACATGATGTGCGAGCGGGCGCTGAGCCGGCACACGCAGGGCACCGTGCTGGCCGACAAGCAGTTCGTGCAGGGGCACATAGCCGACTCGTGGGCGCAGTTGACGCAGTTCCGGCTGGCGGTGCTGCACACCGCCTGGAAGATCGACAAGTACAACGACTACCGCAAGGTCCGCAAGGACATCGCGATGGTGAAGGTGCTGCTGCCGGGTGTGCTGCACGACATCGCACACCGCGCGATCCAGGTGCACGGCGCGCTCGGTGTCAGCGGTGACATGCCGCTGTTCCGGATGCTGCTGGGCGCCAGCGTCCTCGGTATCGCCGACGGGCCGACCGAGGTGCACAAGGTGACCGTCGCCCGGCAGGTGCTGCGTGACCACAAGGCGAGTGACGACCTGTGGCCGAGCGGCTATCTCCCCAAGCGGGTCGCGGCGGCGCGGACCAAGTACGCGGAGTTCCTGGACCAGAAGGCCGCCCCCGAGGCCGGGGCGGGGTCCCGATGATCGATGCCGAACGTCTGGCGGGCTGGCTGGACGAGTCCGGGCTGCCCGGGAAGGGCGAGCCGATCGAGGCCCGCCATGTCTCGGGCGGCGCGCAGAACGAGATCTACGAGATCCGGCGCGGCGAGTTCCACGCGGCCCTGCGCATTCCACCGCCGACCGCGCCGACCGCCCGTGACGAGGGCATCCTGCGGGAGTGGCGGATCACCGAGGCGCTGAACGGCACGGACGTCCCGCACACCGAGGCGATCGCCGTGTGCACGGACACCGAGGTTCTTGGACGGACGTTCTATCTGATGGAGTTCGTCGACGGCTGGTCGCCGATGTCCCACACGGGCGGGCATGGCTGGCCGGCCCCCTTCGACACTGACCTCGAAGTCCGTGCCGGGCTCGCGTATCAGCTGGCCGAGGGCGCGGCCCTGCTCGGCCGGGTGGACTGGCGGGCCAAGGGGCTGGGGGACCTCGGACGTCCGGAGGGTTTCCACGAGCGCCAAGTGGACCGCTGGAGCCGCTACTTGGAGCGGGTGAAGACCCGCGAGCTGCCCGGCTTCGACGTGGCCGCGGCCTGGCTGCGTACCCACAAGCCGCTCGACTACGTCCCCGGTCTCATGCACGGCGACTACCAGTTCGCCAACGTCATGTACCGGCACGGCGGGCCGGCCAGGCTGGCCGCGATCGTCGACTGGGAGATGGGCACGGTCGGCGACCCCAAGCTGGACCTCGCCTGGATGCTCCGTGGCTGGCCCGAGGACACCGGCGCGCCCGAGGCGGCCACCGCCTCCTATGTCGACCTCAGTGGCATGCCCTCGCGGGAGGCGCTCATCCGGCGCTACTCCGAGGTGTCCGGCCGCCAGGTCGACGACATGGACTACTACGACGTTCTCGCCCAGTGGAAACTGGGTGTGGTGCTGGAGCAGGGCTTCCACCGGGCCGGGGACAACGAGAAGTTGCGGTCCTTCGGGCCGATGGTGCTGCAACTGATGCGGAGCGCGGCGGAGTTGGCGGAGACGACACGGTACGGAACCTGACCCGCCTCACAGCCCCAGCGACTTGGCGATGATCACCTTCATCACCTCGCTGGTCCCGGCGTAGATCCGGGTGATCCGCGCGTCGGCGTACAGGCGTGCTATCGGGTACTCGGCCATGTACCCGTAGCCGCCGAAGAGCTGGAGACAGCGGTCGACGGCGCGGGCCTGCATCTCGGTGCAGAACAGCTTCACCTTCGCGGCGTCCGCGCCGGAGAGTTCGCCGTCCACCAGGTCGAGGACCGCACGGTCCAGCATGGTCTGCGCGGCCTCGATCTCGGCCGCCACGGCGGCGAGTTCGAACTTGGTGTTCTGGAAGGACGCCACCGTCCTCCCGAAGACCTCGCGCTCCTTGACGTAGGCGAGGGTCGTCTCCAGCGCGGCCCGCGCCTGCGCCACCGAGCCGACCGCCACCGTCATCCGCTCCTGGGGGAGGTTGTGGCCGAGGTAGCCGAAGGCGGCCCCTTCCTCCCCCAGCCGGTTGGCGACCGGCACCCGTACGCCGTCGAAGGCCAGCTCCACCGTGTCCTGGACCTTGATGCCCATCTTGTCGAGCACCCGTCCCCGGCCGAAGCCGGGCATGCCGTCCTCGACGACCAGCAGGGTCAGGCCCGCGCGTCGGTCGGCGGGGTCGGTCGAGGTGCGGGCCACCACGATCACCAGGTCGGCCAGCAGACCTCCGGTGATGAAGGTCTTGGCCCCGTTGAGGACGTACGAGTCCCCGTCGCGTACGGCTGTGGTGCGGATGCCGGCGAGGTCGGAGCCGGTGCCCGGTTCGGTCATGGCGATGGCGGTGAGCAGCTCGCCGGCGGCGAGTCCGGGGAACCAGCGCCGGCGCTGGTCCTGGTCGGCGTAGGCGAGGAAGTAGGGCAGGACGACGTCGAGTTGGGTGCGGACGGTGCCCAGGGTGACCAGGGCGCGGGCGGCTTCCTCCTGGAGGACGACGTTGTAGCGGTAGTCGTCCAGGCCGGCCCCGCCGTACTCCTTCGGGACGGCCATGCCCAACAGGCCGAGTGAGCCCAGCTGTTGGAAGATCGCACGCGGCAGACGCCCGGCCTTCTCCCAGTCCGCGTAGTTCGGGACGACCTCCTTGGCCACGAACTCCCGTACCAGCTCGCGGAACGCCTCGTGGTCGGCGGTGTAGATGTCTCGGCGCACCGGTACCCCTCTTCAGACGGCGAGTTCGACGAGTGTGGCGTTGGCCGTGCCGCCGCCCTCGCACATGCTCTGCAGGCCGTAGCGGATGCCGCGGTCGCGCATGTGGTGGATCATGCGGGTCATCAGGACGGCGCCGGACCCGCCCAGCGGGTGGCCGAGCGCGATGGCTCCCCCGAGCGGGTTGAGCAGCTCGGGATCGGCGCCGGTCTCGGCGAGCCATGCGAGCGGGATCGGGGCGAACGCCTCGTTGACCTCGAAGACGCCGACCTCCGACAGCGCCACGCCCGCCTTGGCCAGCACCTTCTCCGTCGCCGGGATCGGGCCGGTCAGCATGAGCACCGGGTCGGCGCCGACCACCGCTCCCGAGCGGTGGCGCACGAGGGGGGTGAGCCCCAACTCCCGTGCCTTTTCGGGTGTCATGACGAGAAGGGCCGCCGCGCCGTCGGAGATCTGGGAGGCGTTGCCCGCGTGGATGACGCCGTCGTCGAGGAAGGCGGGCCTCAGTCCGGCGAGCTTCCCGACCGTGGTCCCGCGCCGGATTCCCTCGTCGGCCCTCACCTCGCCCACGGGGACGATCTGGGCGTCGAAGGCGCCACTGTCCTGGGCGGCGGCGGCTCGTTCATGGGAAAGGGCGGCGAACGCGTCCAACTCGGCACGTGTGAAGCCCCATTTCTGCGCGATCTTCTCGGCGGAGACACCCTGGTCGAAGGAGAATCCGTGGTACCGGGCGAGGACCCGGGGTCCGTACGGCATCCCGGTGGTCCGTGATGAGCCGAGCGGCACCCGGCTCATCACCTCGACCCCGCCCGCCACGACGACGTCCTGCCGGCCCGACATGACGGCCTGGGCGGCGAAGTCGAGGGCCTGCTGGCTGGATCCGCAGGCCCGGTTCACGGTCGTGCCGGGGACGGTCTCTGGCCAGCCGGCCGCGAGGACGGCGTAGCGGCCGATGTTGCTGGACTGGTCGCCCACCTGGGAGACGCAGCCCCAGATGACGTCGTCGACGACCGCCGGGTCGATGCCGGTGCGTTCGGCGAGGGCGTCGAGGACGATCGCGGAGAGGTCCACCGCGTGTGCCTCCGACAGGCCGCCGCCCCGTTTGCCGACGGGTGTGCGGACGGCCTCGACGATCACTGCTTCGCGCATGAAGGGTCCTCCGGAGGGGGCAGTCGGTACCAGCGGCCGGTGAAACGTGGTTCTCGCTTCTCGGCGAAGGCCGCATACGCCTCGGTGATGTCCGTCGAGGCGAAGTTCACCGTCTGGGCCCGGGCCTCACCGGCGAGGGCCTCGCGCAGTGTGCGGTCGGCTCCTTCGTTCAGCAGGGCCTTGGTCTGCGCGAGGGCGAGCGGCGGTCCGGCTGCCAGCCGGTCGGCCAGGTCGGCGACGTACTTGTCGATCTCCTCGGTCGGCACCACCCAGGTCACGAGGTTCAGCGACCGGGCCTCCTCGGCGTCGATCATCTCGGCCAGCAGGGCGAGCCGCTTGGCCTGTTGGAGTCCCGCCAGCTTGGGCAGCAGCCAGGAGCCGCCCGCGTCCGGGGACAGTCCGCGGCGCGTGAAGATCTGCGAGAACCGGCTTTCCGGGGTCGCCACGACCAGGTCGCATCCCAGGGCCAGGTTCCAGCCCGCACCGACCGCCACCCCGTTCACCTTGGCGATCGTCGGGACCGGCAACTCGTGCAGCAGCAGGGCGACTTCGTTGATGTCGCGCACCTTGTCCAGGGGATGCCGGGTGTCGGCGCCGGCGCTGGTGAGGTCGGCGCCGGAACAGAACGCTCCCCCCGCGCCGGTGAGGACCAGCGTCCGTACGCGCTCGTCGCGCGAGGCCTCGGTGAGCGCGTGCCGCAGGGCCGCCCACAACTCGCGGTCGACGGCGTTCCTGCGGTGCGGCCGGTTCAGGGTCACAGTCCGCACGCCGGCGCTGTCGCCCACCAGCAGTGCGGGCCGTCCGGTCACCGCTCGCCCCGCAGTTCGGCGATCTCCTCGCCGGTGAGGCCCAGTTCGGCGAGGACCTTGTCGGTGTGTTCGCCGAGGCCGGGTACGGCGCCCATCGGGGGGTCGTAGCCGGAGATGACCGGAGGCGGCACAAGGGCCGGTATCGGTCCGGCGGGTGTGTCGACACGGCGCCAGCGGTCCCGGGCCGCGAGGTGCGGGTGGGCGAGGACGTCGTTCGGCGTGTTGTAGCGGGCGTTCCCGATGCCGGCGTCGTCGGCGCGCCGCTGGACGTACGCCAGGTCGTGCCGGGCGCACCACTCGCCGAGCGCGGTGTCCAGCAGCTCCCGGTGCTCGACCCGGCCGGGGTTGGTGCGCAGGCGCTCGTCGTCCGCGAGGTCGGGGCGGTCGAGCAACTCCCGTGCCAGGCGCTGCCATTCACGGTCGTTGGTGGTACCGAGGACGACCGTGTGACCGTCGGCGGTGGCGTAGGCGCCGTAGGGCGCGACGGCGGGTGAGCTCATGCCGATGGGCTCGGGCTCCAGACCCGAGTGCCGGGTGTAGGTCAGCGGGTAGCCCATCAGCTCGGCCATGGTGTCGAACAGGCTCACCGCGACGGAACGCCCGCGCTCGCCCGCGTAGAGCAGCGACACGATGGACAGGGCGGTGTAGAGGCCGGTGGCGGTGTCGGCGATCGGCGGACCGGGTTTGGCCGGTGCCCCGGGGTGGCCGGTGACCGCACAGACGCCGGACTCGGCCTGGACCAGAAGGTCGTAGGCCCGTTTGTGGGAGAGCGGGCCGCCCGGTCCGTAGCCGTCGATCTCCACTGCGATCAGGCGGGGATGACGGACCGTCAAGTCCGCTGGTGCCAGGCCTAGTTTGCCCGTGGTGCCCGGGGCGAGGTTGGAGACCAGGACGTCGGCGCGGTCGAGCAGGCGGTGCAGGATCGCCATGCCCGCGCGGGACTTGAGGTCGAGTGCGAGCGACTCCTTGCCGCGGTTGGCCCAGACGAAGTGGGCGGCGAGGCCGTTCACCACGTCGTCGATGTGCCGGGCGGAGTCGCCTCCGTCCGGGTTCTCCACCTTGATGACCCGGGCTCCGAAGTCGCTCAGGATCCGGGTGCACATGGGGGCGGAGACGGCTTGCTCCAGCGCCACTACCGTGACGCCGGAGAGGGGTCCGTCGGGCATCAGATCACCAGACCGCCGTCCACCGGCAGGACTTGGCCGGTGACGAAGGAGGCCGCGTCCGAGGCGAGGAAGACGAAGGCTCCGGCGACCTCCTCGGGTTCGGCCCAGCGGCCGAGCGGGATACGGGCGAGCATGGTGGCGGCGAACTTCTCGTCGGTGCGGATGGTCTCGGTCATGGGAGTGGCCGCCAGGGGTGCCAGGGCGTTGACCTTGATCTGCCGGCGGGCGAGTTCCCTGGCGAGGGACTTGGTCATGCCGATGATCGCGGCCTTGGCCGCCGAGTAGTCGACCTGGCCGAGCGTGCCGGTGAGGCCGGCCGACGAGGTGACGTTGATGATGCGCCCCGTGCCGTCGGTGGGCAGATACGGGAGTGCGGCCTGGGAACAGGTGAAGGTGCCCATGACATGGATGTCGAGCAGTCGCCGGAAGGCGTCCTCGGCGAGGTCCCAGAACATGGCCGGCGCGGTCACGCCGGCGTTGTTCACGAGGACGTGCAGCGTCCCGTCGGTGAGTGCGGCGGCCCGGGCCACCGCGGCCTCGGCGGCGTCCCGGGCGCGGACGTCGAGCACGGCGCTGTCCGCCGTACCGCCCGCCGCGCCGATCTTGCCGGCGACCGTGGCGGCGGCCGTTCCGTCCACGTCGGTGACCAGGACGGCTGCTCCGGCCCGGGCGAGGGCGTGGGCCACGGCGGCACCGATACCGCCGGCCGCCCCGGTGACCAGCGCCGAACGGCCGGTCAGGTCGAACAGCCCGTTCTCGTGGGCCATTACTTGCTCGCCGCTGCGACAGCCGCGCGCGCCCGCTGGCGGTAGGCCTCCAGCTTGTCGACCGGTTCCGTGACCTGCCGGCTGCGCGGCCGGATGCTGACGTCATGGCCCGCGGCGGCCCGGCGCAGGGCGCCGACCGTGGCCCGCTCGCGCGGAATGTGCGAGAACGGGTCGAAGGAGTACCAGCGCATGGCGTTCTCGTGGGTGATCTTCACGATGTCCGCGTCCGGCACATCGAATTCTTCGAGCACGCCGTGGAGCTGTTCCGGGGCGTCCGGCCACAGGGAGTCGCTGTGCGGGTAGTCGCCCTCCCAGCAGATGTTGTCGATACCGATCTCGTGCCGCAGCTTCACACCCAGCCTGTCGGTGATGAAGCAGGTCAGGAAGTGCTCGCGGAACTTCTCCGACGGCAGCTTCCCGCCGAAGTCCTGGAGGGTCCACGCCGCGTGCATCTCGAAGGTGCGGTCGACACGCTCCAGGAAGTAGGGGATCCAGCCCGTTCCGCCTTCCGAGAGGGCGATTTTCAGGTCGGGGAAGTCCTTCAGGGTCCGCGACCACAGCAGGTCGGCCGCGGCCTGGACGAGGTTGATCGGCTGAAGTGTGATCATCACGTCCGGCGGCGAGTCGACGGACGGGATGGCCAGGCGGCCGGAGGAGCCGATGTGCACCGACAGAACGGTGCCGGTGTCGCAGGCGGCCTGCCAGACCGGGTTCCAGTACGGGTCGTGGAAGCTCGGGTAGCCGAGGACCGCGGGGTTCTCCGGGAAGGTCATCGAGTGGCATCCCTTGGCCGCGACCCGCCGTATCTCGGCCGCGCACAGCTCGGCGGACCAGATCGCGGGCAGCGCCATCGGGATGAAGCGGCCCGGGTAGGCACCGCACCACTCGTCGATGTGCCAGTCGTTGTACGCCCGCACCAGCGCGAGGGAGAAGTCGGAGTCCTCGGTGGCGAACATGCGCGCGGAGAACCCGGGGAAGGACGGGAAGTTCATCTGCGCCAGCACACCACCCGCGTTCATGTCCTTGATCCGCTCGTGGACGTCGTAGCAGCCGGGCCGGATCTCGTCCATGCCCTGCGGGTCGAGGCCGTACTCCTCCTTGGGCCGGCCGGCCACGGCGTTGAGAGCGGCGTTCCCGACGCTGTTGTCGCGGAAGTGCCAGCGGTCGCTGCCGTCCTCGCGGTGGACGAGTTTGGGCGCGTCGTCGAGGTACTTCTTCGGCAGGTGGTTCACGAAGATGTCCGGCGGCTCGATGATGTGGTCGTCGACGCTGATGAGGATCAGATCGTCCTTGTTCATGCGAGGTACCTTTCGGTGGTGGAGCCGGTGGGGGTGACGGCGGTCAGTCGGAGGCCGGGAGGGGTTTGGCGGCCTTGAGGGTCATGGGGACGCCGTCGCAGGCGAGTTCGCCGGCTCCGGGACTGGTGCACAGCAGCTCAAGAACGCCGTTTCCGTCTACGTAGCGCTTGCCGAGCAGGGTGACCGGCTCTGCGTCGCCGGCGGGGGCGGGAGGCGCGGTGGCGGCGGCCACGAGCGGGGCGCCACCGCAGGTCAGGGCCGGCTGCGGGTCGGCGGGAGCGCGCACGACGACCACCCGGGTGGTGCACACCGTGCTGGCGAGCTGGTCACCGGGGCGCAGCGTCGGTGCCGGTGAGGTCATGGTTGAGGTCCCTTTCCAACAGGCGGTCGGCGAGCACGGCGAGGTCGTGGGACTGCCGGGCCATCCAGAACCGGAGGAAGCCGGTGAGCGAGTAGCGCAGGAACAGGGCCGCGCCGACGACGGTCGCGGCGATGCCGCCCAGGCCGAGGGCGAGGGCGTCGCGCTGGTCGAGGGGGTTCTGGGTGTTGTGGGAGAGGAAGTAGGACGAGAGCGCGAGGACCAGTCCTACGGCCATCAGGGTGCCGCCGAGACGGAGCCAGAGGCCGGCCCGCGCGGCCGCCGGGTCGGGGATCTTGAGCTCGGCGAGTTCGCGGACGAACCGGTCGGCGCGGGAGTCCGTGCTCGGCTCGCGAGAACCTGGCTGCGCCTCACGGGAGTCTGTGTGGGGCTCGGTGGGTGTCATACGGAACTCCCCAGGTAGAGGGCGGACAGTTCGTCGCGCAGCCCGCCGTCGGGGCGGCCCTGGCGTTCGATGCGGCCGCGCACGAGGACCGCGGCGTGGTCGGCGATGCCGAGGACGGCCGCCGCGAACTGCTCGACGACCAGGACCGCGACGCCCTGCCGGGCGATCTCGGCGACCTGTTCGTAGAGCCGGGAGACGACCAGGGGCGCCAGTCCCATGGACAGTTCGTCGAGGAGCAGCACGGCCGGGTCGGTGGCCAGGCCCCGGGCGAGGGCGAGCATCTGCTGCTCGCCTCCGGAGAGCGTGCCTGCCGCCTGCTTGGCCCGCTTGCCCAGGACGGGGAACCGGGCGAAGGCGACTTCCTCTATCTGTTCCCTGCCGCGGCCCGTGAAGGTCATCATCAGCAGGTTGTCGCGGACGGAGAGGTTGGGGAAAACGCCCCGGCCCTCGGGGATCAGGCAGACGCCGGCCCGGGCGAGGTCGCGGGGGTCCGCGCCGGTCATGTCCCGTCCGCCGAGCAGGAGTCGGCCGGACTGCGCCGGGTGGACGCCTGCTGCCACATGCAGGGCGGTCGTCTTCCCGGCGCCATTGGGTCCGAGCAGCGCGACGACCTGTCCGGCGCCGACCGCGAGGTCGACGCCGTGCAGGACGGTGATGCCCTCGTGGGCGGCGCGGACGGCGCGCAGTTCGAGCAGAGCGTTCACACGTCCCCCAGATAGGCCGCCAGCACCGTCTCGTCGTTGCGGATCACCTGGGGCGGTCCTACGGCGATGACCTTGCCGAGGTCGAGCACGTACACCTCGTCGCACACGCCCATCACCAGCCCCATGTCGTGCTCGACCAGGACGACCGCGGTGCCGTCCTCGGCGAGCGAGCGCAGCAGCGCCGCGAACCGCTCGGTCTCCTCGCCGTCCTGCCCCGCGGCGGGCTCGTCCAGAAGCAGGAGTTCGGGTCGTACGGCCATGGCACGGCCCACCTCGACGAGGCGGGCGACGCCGGTGGGCAGGTTGTCGGCGCAGGTCTCGGCGATACCGGTGAGACCGAGGCGGTCCAGGAGCCCGTCGGTCACCCGTGCCGCCCGCCGCCGGTCGGGGCCGAGCTCCGCCGCGACCAGGAGGTTGTCGCGGACGGTCAACCGGCCGAAGAGTTCGAGGCGTTGGAAGGTGCGGGCCAGTCCGTGCCGGCAACGGCGCGCCGGACCTAGGTGGGTGACGTCGCGGCCGTCGAGGACGACCTTTCCCGACTGGGGCCGGCGCAGCCCGGACACCACGTCGAACAGGGTGCTCTTTCCTGCCCCGTTGGGCCCGATGAGCCCGGTGACACGACCTCGGTCGGCGCTCATCCCGACGCCGTCGAGGGCCCGGTTGCCGCCGAAGGCGACGGTGACTCCGCTAACGTCCAGCAGTGGCACGGACCAGCACCTCCCCGTCCTGCGGGCGCCAGGGACGCCGTATGCCCCACCACTCGACCGGCACGTCCGGTTCGGTCTTCGGGGCCCGGCGAGCGGCGGCCCAGGAGCGCAGGGCGAGCGCGGTCACGAGTGAACCGGCCAGGAACGTCCAGCCGTTGATCGCATCGGTCAGCCGCAGCACCCAGCCCAGTGCCAGGGCGCCCAGCAGCGCGGGCAGAGCGATCAGGTCATGGCCGAGGGGCTCCCAATCGCGCCGGAAGCGGGCGACGATGCCCTCGGGGCTGTGGCCCAGGCCCATTCCGGCCAGGGCCGGCAGCACGGTGACGATGTTCTGTGTCCAGGAGGCCACGCCGATCAGGACGTTCGGTCCGAGGAAGGCGGTCCCGGCGAACAGGCCGTTGCCGACCGCGCCCAGGCCGCCGATCACGGCGACCAGGAAGATCGGCAGTCCGGCGACGAGGTTGAACTGGTCGGCGGTTATGGACCGTTGCTGCATGCCGTAGAGGGCGCCGCCGAGTCCGGCGATGCCGGCCGACAGTGCGAACACGGCGACCTTGGTCAGCAGGAGGTTGCCGCCGAGCGTCGCGTACGCGGCCTCGCTGTCCCTCAGTGCGATCAGGCGCCGTCCGAAGCCGCTGCGGCGCAGCCAGGCGATCGCCAGGGAGGCGAGTCCGAGGCAGACCGCGGCGACGACCGTCAACTCGGCTGCGGAGTCCAGCCGTAGACCGAGGAGGTCGGGTCCGTTCATGTCGACCGAGCCCTGGTCGAAGAGGGAGATGCGCGCCCCGAACAGGTCGAAGGAGGGGAGGGTGAAGATCCATCGGTCCAGGATCACCGTGAACGCGGCTGTTCCCAGGGCGAGATAGACCCCGGAGAACCGCAGTGCCGGCACCGCGATCAGCGCGCCGGCCGCCCCGGACACGGCGATGGCGGCGGCGAGCGCCCACAACTCCCCGTGGGCGCCGAGGTGTCCGTAGGTGACGGCGCCGATGCCGGCCATGCTCAGCTGGCACAGGGAGATCTGACCGGCGTACCCGGCGAGGGGGACGTAGGAGAGTGCGACGATCCCGAGGGAGAAGATCGGGCCGTAGGTGGCGAGTTGGGACTCGTCGAGCACGGTCGCCAGGACGATCCCGAAGGCGACGGTCGAGGCGGCGAAGACGAGTGTGCCGCGCAGGCTGGGGGCCGGGACCTGGACCAGGCGTCGGTCGCGGTGGCGCAGGCCCGGGTGGCGGAACAGGAGGAGAGCGAGGAAGAGCAGCAGGGCGGGGGCGGCCAGGCGCAGTCCGGGCAGGTACGGGTTCTGCGGGAGGTAGCCGGTGAGGTAGCTCTCCAGACAGCCGACGACGACCGCCCCGGCGAAGGTCAGGGGCAGGCTGCGCAGCCTCCCGAAGACCGCTGCCGTGTAGGCGCTGACGATGAGCAGCGACAGCTGGGAGGCGTCGAGGGCGACGGTCGGGGCGATCAATATGCCGCCGACCGCCGCGAGTTGGGTGCCGAGGATCCATGCCACGCGGCTGGCGCGGATCGGGTCGGCACCGGTCAGCCGGACCAGGGCCCGGTCGTCGACGGTGGCGCGCATCTCGGCGCCGGTGCGGGTGCGGTTGAGCAGGAACCACAGACCGGCGGCGACGCCGACGGCGACGGCCATGGTGAGGGCCTGATGCCAGGTGAGGGTGGCCGGTCCGATGTGAAAGGGCTTCTTGTCGGCGAAGAACACCGACAGCGGACGTGGGACGTTGGGGTCCCAGATCCAGCGGGCGGCGGCGATGGCGCCGCTGAGCAGCGCCACCGTCATCACCAACCGCTCGGCCTCGCCGAGGCGTTGCACCGGCCGCATCAGGACCCGTTCCACGGCGAGGCCGAAGGCGGGGGCGAGGACGAGGAGGACCAGCGCCAGGGCCACCGGGACCGGCCAGCCCCAGCCGACGGTGAACTGCCAGTAGCAGAACGCCGCGAGCATGCCCGCCGCCCCGTGCGCGAAGTTGAACACTCCGGTGGTGACGTAGGTGAGCACCAGTCCGCTGCCGATCACCGCGTAGATGGCGGCGGTGCTCAGACCGACGATCCCGAAGGTCAGGAACTGCTCCATTACTTCACATCGCTCAGGCTCTTGCCGACGTCGGCGAGGGTGAGGGGCTTGCCG
Organism: Streptomyces sp. NPDC005648; assembly: GCF_040605395.1. Taxonomy (NCBI): domain Bacteria; kingdom Bacillati; phylum Actinomycetota; class Actinomycetes; order Kitasatosporales; family Streptomycetaceae; genus Streptomyces; species Streptomyces sp. NPDC005648. Next base: position 25,895 of record NZ_JBEXCS010000020.1, read on the forward strand.
TAGTCGCCCTTGAACTTGTGGGCGGGCTCGTGGCACCTGTAGGCGCCGGTGTCGGGCTCGAAGTCCGCGGGCTGCCAGCCGTCGGGTGTGGCCTTCTCGATGTTGAAGCAGGTCAGAGGGGCGCCGGGCTGGGACAGGTCGACCGGGGCGAGCAGCCCGCCGCCGGTCCACGCGCTCTCCTTGGCCGCGGCCTCGTAGACGCACTTGCGGGTGAGGTCGTCGCCGCAGGAGGAGGCGGCCTTGGCGAACAGCAGCCAGGCGGCGAAACCGCGGACGCCGGGCAGTGTGATCTGCGCGCCGGGGTCGTACTTCTTGAACAGGGCGACGAGTTGCTGGGTCGCGGGGTTGTCGGCCGCCTTCTCCAGCGGGTACACGCCGCTGAGATCGGCGAAGTTGTTCTGCTGGTCGAGGGACTTCCCGGCGAGCTGGAGGAAGGCCTGACCGTAGGCGTTGTTGTTGGCGTCGATCCAGTCGAGCCTGTAGTTCATCCCGGTCAGGACCTGTTCGAGCTTGGACAGGCTCGCGAAGTCGCCGTTGAAGACCAGGCCCTTGACGCCCTTGCTCTTGATGGACTGCGCGTAGGGCGTCCAGTCGGAGACACCGGCCGCGGGGTAGAGGTCCTGGTAGGTGACCTTCCCGCCGGCGGCCTTCAGCGTCTCCACGGTCTCGCCGTTGAGAACCTTGGTCACGGGGGCGTCGCCGGCGATGGTGCCGACGGCGTCCGCCGACTTCGGGTAGGCCTGCTTCAGCAGCCAGTCGTAGTAGCCGATGTAGCGGGCGTAGGCCGCTCCGCCCGTCTCGTTCAGCTGGAGGTCAGAGCCGACGTTCTGGACCTGGCTGACCTGCGCCGGGAAATCGGGCAGCAGGCACTTGAGCCGGTCCTGCACGCCCAGCGCGTCCAGGGCCGCGCCGCCGCCGACGAGCGCGAAGTCCTGCTTGCAGGCCGCCAGCATCTGCTGACGTACCTGCATGAGGGCGGAGTCCCGGGTGGTGGCGACGAGCTTGCGGCCGTTGATTCCGCCGGCCGCGTTGCACCAGGCCGTGAACACCTTGGCGGTGTCGATGAATTCGGAGTTCTTGGTGAAGCCGACGTCGGAGAAGACGCCGACGTCGATGGCGTCGGCGGTGACGCCCTGGGCCGGCGAGCTCTTGGCGCTTCCCGGACCGCAGATGTTCTTCAGGTCGCCGAAGTCCCCGGACGAGGCCTGCTGCGCGGCCTTCGTCGGGGTCGCGCCGCCGTCGCTCGCGTCGCCGGCGCTGTCATGGCCGCCGCATCCGGCGACGGCGAACAGTGCGGCCGCCGACAGGGCGACGGGGATTGCCTTGACTCTCACGGGGGTTCCTCCTCGGTGGTGTCCCCGAACTGCCGCGTACCGGCGTCAGCCGGCCGGCACGGCAAAGGTCTTGAGCTCGAGGAACTCCTCCAGCCCCGCCACGCCCATCTCCCGGCCGATGCCGGACTGCTTGAATCCGCCGAACGGGGCGTCGGCCGCGAAGAAGTTGCCCCCGTTGATGCTGAAGGTGCCGCTGCGGATACGGCGGGCCACCGCGGTCGCCCGTTCGTCGTCGGCGCCGATCACCGCGCCGGACAGGCCGTACACCGAGTCGTTGGCGATCCTGACCGCGTCGTCCTCGTCGTCGTAGGCGATGACGGCGAGCACCGGGCCGAAGACCTCCTCCTGGGCGATCTCGGCGCGCGGGTCCACGCCGGCGAGCAGGGTGGGCTCGTAGAAGAAGCCCTCGCGCTCGGCGGGCCGTCCCCCGGTGACCAGGCGGGCTCCGTCGGCGACGGCCCGCTCGACCATGCCGTGGACCTTGGAACGCTGCTTCTCGCTGATGAGAGGGCCCATATTGGTCGCGGGGTCGGCCGGGTCGCCGTACTTGACCTTGCCGAGCATGGCGGCGACCAGGCCGACCATCTGGTCGTGCTTGTCTCGCGGGACGAGCAGCCGTGACGTCAGTGCGCAGCCCTGGCCCGCGTGGGAGCAGATGGTGAAGGCGGCGAAGACCGCCGCGTTGGCGAGGTCCGCGTCGTCCAGGACGATCATCGCGGACTTGCCGCCGAGTTCCAGGAACACCCGCTTCAGGGAGGCGGAGGCGGCCGCCATGATGGCCTTGCCGACCGGTGTCGACCCGGTGAAGGTGATCATGTCGATGTCCGGGTGGGTGGTCAGCAGTTCGCCGGTCTCGGGGCCCGAGGAGGTGAGAACGTTGACCACGCCCGCGGGAATGTCGGTCTCCTCGGCGATGATCCGGCCGAGGGCAAGGGTCGTCCACGGGGTGTCGGGGGCGCCTTTGAGTACGACGGTGCAACCGGCGGCGAGCGCGGGGGCGAGCTTGGCGAGGGCCAGCTGGTTGGGGAAGTTGTACGGCAGGATCCCCGCGACAACTCCGCCGGCCTCCTTCTCCACCCAGCGCCGGTGCCGGCGTCCCCGGCTCTCGACGACGCCGAGGTCCTCGCGGAACTCGTAGCGTTCCAGCAGGTCGGCGTAGTACTTCACCATCTCGATCGGCTCGTCGAGCTGTGGGCCGTGCGTGAGCGAGCGCGGTGCGCCCACCTCGGCGATGGTCAACTCCCTCAGTTCCTCGCGGTGTTCGCGCAATGCCTCGTAGAGCTGGCGCAGGCAGCGCAGCCGCAGGTCGCGGTCGCGCATCCAGCCGGTCGTGTCGAACGCGCGGCGGGCGGCGGCGACGGCCGCCTCGACATGTCCGGCCTCGGCGTCGGATGCCGTCCCCAGCACCTTCCCGGTGGACGGATCGACGGTCTCGAAGCTGCGACGCGCAGGCAGGAGTTCCCCGTCGATCAACAGCCGGTCCTCATGGAAAAGACTCACGGCTCCCCATCTCTTCTGGGTGTCACAGGGCCTGCTTGCCACGGTCCTGTCTGCGGTGGAAAGTAGCTTCTCGTTAGATGAGAAGCAACCTGTCGTGCAGGAGAATTAGGCATTCACACGAGAGTCGGGAGGAATCATGCCCGGTCAACGCAGGGGAACCGCGATCGCCATGACGGAGGAGGAGCGGGACGAGTTTCTGCGCACACAGCCCGTGTGCCGGGTGGCCACGGTCGGCCCCGGCGGGCATCCGCACGCCGGGGCGCTCTGGTTCGTCTGGGACGGACACGCGCTCTGGCTCAACTCGCTGACCCGCAGCCGGCGTTGGACGGACCTCGGCCGCGATCCGCGGCTGAGCGTGCTGGTGGACGACGGCGGCTTCGACTTTCTGCGGCTGCGCGGTGTGGAGCTGCTGGGCAGTGCGGAGGTGGTCGGCGAGGTGCCCCGCAAGGGTGCGGCGGTGACGGAACTCGCGGCCCCGGAGAACCTCTTCGCCGACAAGTACATGGGTGGTGGGGAGTTCCGCTACGACGGCCGGCACGGCTGGCTGCGACTGCACCCGGAGAAGATCGTCAGCTGGGACTTCGCCAAGCTGCGCGCATGACGGTTGACGCCACCACGCCAGGGATGAAAATCTGACACTCAGAATTGAGAATTACATTCTCGCCGCCTGTCGAGGGAGTCCGCATGCCGCCTCGCCTGCCTCCGCTGCCGGACGACCAGTGGGACGACCGGACCCGTGAGGTTCTCGCCCCGCTGCTCCCCCGGAGCATGCGCAACGCGGCAGCGGCGGGCAACATGCTCTCCACGCTGGTCCGCCACCCCGAGCTGACCGGCGCCTTCCTCCCCTACAGCACCTACGTCCTGGATCGCTCCACGCTCCCGGCCCGGCTGCGTGAGCTGGTCATCCTGCGCGTGGCCAGGCGGCGCGACTGCGCCTACGAGTGGACCCATCACGTCCATGCCGCCCGGCATCTCGGTCTCAGCGAGGCCGAGATCGAGGCGGCCGGGCAGGGCAAGGCGGCCGATCCGCTGGAGAGCGCGGTTCTCGCGGCCGTCGACGAGCTGGAGGAGGGCTCCGACATCTCCGACGGCACCTGGAGCGCGCTCGCCGAGCACCTCGACGAACGCCAGCTGATGGACCTGGTGTTCGCGGTGGGGTCGTACGCCCTGATGGCGATGGCCTTCAACACCTTCGGCATCCAGCCCGAACACGACGCGCGCGAGCGTGCGCAGAGGAGGCATGCCCGTGGCCGCTGACCACGCCACCGACGATCTCGTGGAGATCCAGCAGCTTCTGGCCCGCTATGCGGTGACCATCACCCGTGGTGACATCGAGGGGCTGCTCACGGTCTTCACCCCCGACGGCACATACAGCGCCTTCGGCGACACCTACCCGCTGGCCGACTTCCCGGCGCTCGTCGCCGCCGCCCCCAAGGGGTTGTTCCTCACCGGTACGCCCCTGGTCGAGCTGGCGGCGGACACGGCGACCGGCACCCAGCCGCTGTGCTTCGTGGACCACGCCACGCACGACATGCGCATCGGTTACTACAACGACACCTATGTCCGCACCGCCGACGGCTGGCGGCTGCGGACCCGGGCGATGACCTTCATCCGCCGCTGCGGCGCGCACGACTCGGGACGGCCGCACGCCTTCGAGCGACCGGCCGTATGAGCGCCTTCACCACCGTCGAGGAGTTCCGCACCGCCGTGCGGGACTGGCTCGACACGCACGACCTGTCCCCCGGCCCCGACCGGTCGCTCGACGCCCAGGTCGCCCAACTCGGGCGGGTCCGCCGGGCGTTGTTCGACGCGGGCTGGATGCGCTACGGCTGGCCGCGCCAGGTGGGCGGTCTGGAGGGCCCCGCCGTCTTCCGCGCGGTGCTCGGCGAGGAGGTCGCCACCCGCGGCCTGGCCGAGCCCGGCATCTACTCGATGGTGGAGGTCCTCACCCCGACCCTGATCTCCTACGCTCGGCCCGAACTGGCCGCCGAAATGGTCCCGTTGCTGCTGAGCGGCCGGGAGCAGTGGTGCCAGGGCTTCTCCGAGCCGGGCTCCGGGAGCGATCTGGCCTCCCTCACCACCAAGGCCGTGCAGCACGGCGACACCTGGGTGGTCAACGGGCAGAAGGTCTGGACGAGTCTCGCCCAGTTCGCGGCCCGCTGCGTCCTGCTCACTCGCACCGCGCCCGGCCACGACGGCATCACCGCGTTCTTCGTCGACATGGACACCCCGGGCATCACGGTCCGCCCGCTGCGCACGATGCACGGCGTGGACGAGTTCGCCGAGGTCTTCCTCGACGACGTGTCCGTCCCCGCCGACCGGATGCTCGGCCGCCCGGGCGACGGCTGGCGCCTCGCGATGGACCTGCTCCCGCACGAGCGTTCCACCTGCTTCTGGCACCGCGTCGCACACCTCTACACCCGGCTCGACCGGCTGCTCGCCCAGAGCGACGTCGCGGACGACACGGCCCTGGGCGCCGCCTATCTCGCCCTGCACACCGTCCGCTGCCGCTCGCACGCCACCCAGCGCCGGCTGGCCGAAGGTGCCCGGCTCGGCCCCGAGACCTCGGTCGACAAGGTGCTGCTCGCCACCGCCGAGCAACAACTCTTCGAGACCGTACGGGACTTGCTGCCCGGGGTGCTGGAGCTGGACGACTCCCCCTGGGGCTCGGAGTACCTGTACTCACGCGCGGCCACCATCTACGGCGGCACCGCCGAGATCCAGCGCAACATCATCGCCCGCCGGCTCCTCGGCCTCGGGAGGGAGTGACCATGGACGCCGCCGAGGTGGAACTGCTGTCGCGGACACTGCGCAAGACGATGACGACCACGGCTGCGGGGCCCGCGCTGGACGCGGCGCTCAGGGAGCTGGGCTGGTCAGAGTTGCTGGCGGAGTTTCCCGATGTGGCGCTGCCGACCGTGTTCCGGCTGCTGGGAGAGACGGGGGCGCATGCCTCGGTCCTCGTCGACGTCGTGGGCTCGGCGATCCTGCCGTACGCGGGCGGCAGATGGGTGGAGTGGGAACGTGGTTCTCCGTCCGTGAGCACGGGGCTCGACGCGGACCTGCCCCTGCGTCCGGTGCCCACGGGTGAGCCGGTTCCGCTCGCCGCCGGCCGGCGAGCCGTCGGCTGGTGGCTGACCGGCAGCGGGCGGGCCATGCTGGCACTCGCGCGGGCCCATGTCCTGGACCGCGTCCAGTTCGGCCGTCCGCTCGCCTCCTTCCAGGCGGTACGGCACCGGCTCGCGGAGACCCTCGTGGCGCTGGAGGGCGCCGAGGCGACCCTCGCGGTCGCCGACGATCCCCTCGGCTCACTGCTGGCCAAGGCGGCGGCGGGGCAAGCGGCGCTGACGGCGGCCCGGCACTGCCAGCAGGTGCTGGGCGGAATCGGGTTCACCGCCGAGCACCCGTTGCACCGGCATGTCCGCCGGGCTCTCGTGCTGGACGGACTGCTGGGCAGCGCACGGGAGTTGACCCGGGAGGCCGGCGCGCTGCTGCGTGCGGAGGGCGCGGTACCCCGGCTGGTTCAGCTGTGAGCACCCGGAACACCGCGTCGCGCGCGGGGTGACGAACGGTGCCGATGCCGGCCACGGCACCGTTCGCCTCGCGAAGTGCGCGCCCAACAACCCAGGAGAGAGCCCCTCCCGAGGAAGGCTCCTTACCCGGCATCGCGACTCACCAGGGCAGCGGGCCGTTGACGTCGAAGAAGCCGCCGGTCGGCCCGTCGGGCGCCAGCTGAGCCATCCGCACGACGATCTCGGCCCCCTGCTCGACGGTCTGCGTGCCCGTGTTGCCGTTGAGGTCCGTCCTGGTGAAGCCGGGCTCCACGGAGTTGATCCGCATGTCGGGGAACGCCTTCGCGAACTGCACGGTGAGCATGTTCACCGCCGTCTTGGACGTCGGGTAGGCGATGCCCGGGTAGAAGTGCGCGGGGTGGTCCGGGTCGGAGAGGCTGGTCAGCGAGGCCAGGCCGCTGCTGACGTTGACCACGACCGGGGCCGCCGAACGCCGCAGCAGCGGCAGGAAGGCGTGGATGACGCGGACGACACCGAAGACGTTCGTCTCGAACGTGTTCCGCATCTGGTCGGCGGTCACGGTCTCGGCTGTGGGAACGCCGTTGTCCTCGGTCCGGGTCTCGATTCCGGCGTTGTTGACCAGGACGTCCACTCCACCGTCGGCCGCGATGGTCTTCACGGCCGCGTCGACCGTGGCGTCGTCGGTGACGTCCAGCAGCACGAAGCGCGCCCCCAGCCGCTCGGCGGCCAGGCGTCCGCGCTCCGCGTCCCGCGCCCCGATGTAGACGGTGTGGCCGGCTGCGACGAGCCGGCGGGCGGCCTCGAAGCCGATGCCCTTGTTCGCTCCGGTGATGAGTGTTGTCGTCATGCCGTCCAGGTTCCGCCGCGGCGACCCGGTCAGCCAGAAGCCCCTTCTTCCTGGGACTGCCGGTACCAGGCACATCCACGGCCGGCGGTGTTGACTGGGGAGCATGACGGCGACGGAACTCGGGCAGGCACTGCGGCGCTGGCGCGACCGGGTCTCCCCGGACGCGGCCGGGCTGCCCTCCGGGCGTTACCGGCGGACGTCCGGGCTGCGACGCGAGGAGCTGGCCCTGCTGGCGGGGATCTCGGTCGACTACATCACACGGCTCGAACAGGGACGGGCCGCCAGTCCGTCCGTCCAGGTCGTCGAGGCCCTCGCGCGGGCACTGCGCCTCTCGGGCGACGAACGGACCTACCTGTTCGGGCTGGCGGGACTGGTCGTGCCGGGCCCCGACATGGTGCCCGCGTTCATCACGCCCAGCGTGCAGCGGCTCCTCGACCGGCTGGTGGGCACACCCGTCGCGGTCTCCGACGCGGCGATGACGCTGTTGCTGGCCAATCCGATGCACGCGGCCCTGATGGGCGATCCGTCCACCCTGCGCGGTTTCGAACGCAACGGGGTGTGGCGCAACTTCATGGGCGTGCCCGGCCGGGTGCGGCACACCCCGGAGGAACGGCGGGCCTTCGAGGCCGGCCTGGTCGCCGAGCTGCGCGCGGCCTCCGCCCGCTATCCCGCCGACCGGCAACTGGGGTGCCTGATCGCCGAGTTGCGCGGCGAGAGCGCGCGATTCGCGGAGTTGTGGGAGGCGGGAGGGGTCGGCCGGCTGCAGACCTCGCACAAGACGGTCGAGCATCCCCAGGTCGGTCTGCTGACCCTGGACTGCGACCTGCTGAGGGTCGACGAGAGCGATCTTCACATCCTCGTCTACTCGGCCGAGCCGGGCACCGAGGCGGCCGAGAAACTGGAGCTGCTGTCCGTGCTCGGCACCCAGAACCTGGCCGAGAAGGGCTAACGCAGCTTCTCCTTCATCTCGTCGAGCTTCGCGAGAATGGGGTATCCGCTGACGCTCAACGCGTTTCCGTGACCGGTCTGGTGGATGTCGAAGACCGACTGGACGGCGGCGTAGAAGCCCTGTACGTCCTGGGTCTGGTTGACGGCCCGCTTGGCCTGGCGGAGGCCGAAGGCCGGCATCCCGGCCATCTGCTCGGCGAGTTCGCGGGTGGTGCCGTCCAGTTCCGCTCGGGGGACGACCCGGTTGACCATGCCGACCTTCTCGGCCTCCGCCGCGGTGAGGGGGCGTCCGGTGAAGAGGATCTCCTTGGCCTTGCGCGGCCCCAACTCCCAGGTATGGCCGTGGTATTCGACCCCGCCGATGCCCATGGTGACCACGGGGTCGGAGAACAGGGCGTCCTCGGAGGCGACGATCAGGTCGCACGGCCAGCACAGCATCAGCCCGCCGGCGATGCAGCGGCCCTGGACGGCGGCGATCGACGGCTTGGGCACGTTCCGCCAGCGCAGTGTGTACTCCAGGTACCGGCGGTTCTCGGCCCGGTAGATCCACTCCAGGGTGATCTCGTCCGGGGACGGCCAGCGGTCCTTGAGGTCGTGCCCGGCGGAGAAGTGCCTGCCCTCGGCGCGCACCACGATCACCTTGACGTCCTCGTCCTCGGCGGCCCGGGTCCAGGCGGCGTCGAGTTCGTCGAGGAGAGCCGCGTTCTGGGCGTTGGCGACCTCGGGGCGGTTCAGGGTGAGAGTCGCGATCCGGTCCTTCACCTCGTACAGAATGTGCACGGATCTCTCCTCAACGTCGGGGCAGACCGAGCACCCGCTCGGCGATGATCGTGCGCTGGATCTCGGACGTACCGCCGGCGATGGTGCCGCCGAAGCTGCGCGCGAAGCGGTTGAACCAGCTGGCGGAGTCGTCGTCGTAGCTCATGTGGGAATACGGCGCCGTCCGCGCCGGATGCACCAGTCCGTCAGGGCCGGACGCCTCCAGGACGCGTTCCAGGGCACGTTGGGCCGCCTCCGAGCCGAACACCTTCAGCACGGACAGGGCCGGTACGTCCTGTTCACCGCGGGCGGCGCGGGCCAGGGCGGCGGAACCGAGCAGCCGGAGCGCCTGGAGATCCATGACGAGCGTGGCGTACCAGTCCTTCTCCAGCGGGCCCGTGGGGCGGAAGTCCCGCAGGACCTCGCCCATCCGCTCGGCCTCGCCGAGCCACATCAGGGTGCGCTCGTGGCCCAGCGAGCCGTTCGCGACGCGCCAGCCCTGGTTGAGGGGGCCGACGAGGTTCTCGGCGGGGACGACGACGTTCTCGAAGAAGACCTCGTTGAAGTCCTTGTCGTCGGGGCTGGTGTAGGAGGCGAAGGGGCGGCGGGTCACGCCGGGGGTGTCGGTGGGGATGAGCAGGACGCTGATGCCCTTGTGCTTGGGCGCCTCGGGGTCGGTGCGGACGAAGGTGAGCAGGACGTCGGCGTCGTGGGCGCCGGATGTCCACACCTTCTGGCCGTTGACGGTGAAGTGGTCGCCGTCGAGTTCGGCGCGGGTGCGCAGGGAGGCGAGGTCGGAGCCGGAACCCGGTTCGCTCATGCCGAGAGCGGCGGTGATCTCCGCGCGCAGGATGGGTACCGCCCACCGGTGCTTCTGCTCCTCGGTGCCGAAGGAGATCAGCGAGGCGGCGATGATGCCCACGCCCTGCGGGTTGAAGCTGTGGTAGATACGGCGCCGGGAGAGCTCCTCGCGATGCACGTACTGCTGGATGACACTCGCGTTCCGGCCGCCGAACTCGGGGGGCTGGCCGGGCAGCAGCCAGCCCTGGTCGAACTGCAGCCGCTGCCAGTGCCTGGCCCATTCGGGGATGTGCGCGGTGGAGCGGGAGCGTTCGGTCGCCTCGGCCTCCGTGGGCAGGTGGGCCTCCAGGAACGCCACGAACTCGGCGCGGAAGGCCTCGACTTCGGCGTCGAAGGTCAGCCTCATGACACCTCCTCCGCGACCGGCGACCCGGCCGGGTACTCCTCGGCGATCAGTGCCCGATGGTGGGTGGCGCCGCCGAGCATCAGCTCACCCGCCTTGGCCCGCTTGATCGCGAACTGCAGGTCGTTCTCCCAGGTGTGCCCCATCGCACCGAAGAGTTGTACGGCGTTGCGGAACACCAGTGCCTGGCACTCGCCGGCCGCCGCCTTGGCCATGGACGCGGCGAGCCGGCGCCTGGGGTCGTCCTCGGCGATGGTGAGCGCGGCGAAGTAGGCGAGGGCACGGGCCCGTTCGACGGCGACATGCATGTCGGCGGCCTTGTGCTGGACGGCCTGGAAGGAGCCGATGGGTGCGTCGAACTGGTGCCGGGTGCGGGCGTGGTCAAGGACCAGGTCGAGGGCGCGGCGGCAGGCACCGACCATGGTGAGGGCCAGACCGGTGAGAGCGATGTGCCGGGCACGCTCCGGGTCGGCGGTGCTCCGGCTGTCCTCGGTGACGCGCACCTGGGAGAACGTGACTTCCGCGAGGTGCAGGACGGGGTCGAAGACGGGGGTCCGTACGGCGGTCACGCCGGCGGCGGGTACGACGAAGACGCCCGCCCCGGTGACCACGGCCAGCCGGTCGGCCCGGTCGCCGTCGAGAACGTGCCTCGCGGTGCCGTCCAGGATCCAGCCGCCGCCGGCCCGGCGCGCGGTGGCACCGGAGAGGACCGCGGTGCCGGTGCGGCCGGGCTCGTCGAACTCGGGTGCCAGCGGCGCGAACCGGGTCAGGGTGGCCAGGTAGGGGGTCGGGTCGGTGGCGCGGCCCAGTTCCTCCAGGACGATCGCCAGCTCCACCGCGTCGGCCGGGTCGGTCAGCTCGGTCCAGCCGAGGTCGGCGTAGACCCGCCACAGCGGGGCCGGGTCCACGCCGTCGTCGGCGACGGCCCGCACCAGCGTGGGCGGGCACTCCTTGAGGACGGCCTTGTGCACGGTGTCCTGCCACAGCCGCTGCTCGGCGTCGAACTCAAACAGCATCCGGGCCCCCGAGGACGAAGACCCCGGCCAGCACCGCACCGACCAGGACGGCGCCCGTGAGGAGAGCCCCGACGAGAAGGCCTTCCACCACCGGCCTCAACTGCCCGACCCCGCGGTCGGTCCGCGCGTCCCACGCCACGAACGGCCTCCTTGGTTGAAGAACCATGCGAGTTGACTCATGAACTGTGCGAGAATGACATTCTCTCAATGAGGAATCAACAGTCTCCTCCATATCGCCGGAGGTGTCCAGCATGGTCACAGAACCCTGCCGCTACACTGCAGTAATGTTCTCCCCATGGCACAGAAGGCGGACCAGCCCGTGAGCACCCCGACCGAGGAACCGGCCTGGAAGCAGCGCGCAGTGGAGCGCTCGACCCAGGCGGCGAAACGTCGGGCCGAACAGAGGGTCGAGCGATTTCTCGACGCGGCTCAGGCGATCATGGCGGAGAAGGGCACGACGGACTTCACGGTGCAGGAGGTCGTCGACCGCTCGAAGCAGTCCCTGCGGAGCTTCTACCAGCACTTCGACGGTAAACACGAGCTGCTGCTCGCACTGTTCGAGGACGCGATGAGCAAGTCGGCCGACGAGCTGCGCGCCGTCGCGGCCGAGGAGTCCGACCCACTGGACCGGGTCAAGGTCGTCATCCAGGACCTGTTCGAGAGCTCGCGTCCCGACCGCACCGGCAAGCAGCGCCCGCTGTTCACCGACTTCGCGATGCGTCTGCTGTTCTCGCACCCGGCGGAGATGCGCGTGGCGAACGCCCCGCTGCTCGCGCTGTTCACCGAGCTGATGCAGGACCTCGAGGACAAGCATGTGCTGCGCCAGGGCTTCACGGCGAAGCGGGCGGCGGCCCTGACCATGCAGACCGTCATGTTCAACGCCCAGTCCAGCGGCCAGGAGGGGAGCCACCCGCTGACCGCGGACGAGATCTGGGACTTCGTCTCGCACGGGTTCGCGGGCGACTGACCGCCCGCAGGCGACAGCAGCCGGCAGACAACCACGCGACCCGACGGCGACCAGCGACCCGACGCGACGCGATCAGCGGCGAGAATTCCATTCTCATAGTCGGGAATATCGCTTACGCTCCCAGGCATGCCACTTGCCGTGAGTGAACTCTGGGACGATCTGCTGGCCTGCCTCGATCTGCGTACACCGACGACGGACGGCACCGACGCCCCTGGCGCGCCCTTCACCTATGAGGGGCGCAGTCAGCGCCTCGGCTACCACCGGCTGTTCGGTGGGCAACTGCTCGCCCAGTTCGTCCGGGCGGCACAGCAGGCCTGCCCGGACAAGAGCGTCAAGTCCCTGCACACGCTCTTCGCCCGCGCGGGCCTGACGCAGGAGCCGGTCCGCTACGAGGTCGACCGGCACCACGACGGAGGCTCCTTCGCCGCGCTGACGATCGTGGCCCGGCAGTCGAAGGGTGTGGTGGCCACCGCGTCGGTGTCCCTGCACACCTCCGAGGACGGGCCGGCGCACCAGACAGTCCCCACCGTGCCGCCCGTCCCCGGTCCGGAACACCGCACGGAGTTCCACCCGATTCCCTGGGAGACACGGACCACCGTCGACCTCGACTCGCCGCTGTCCGAGGAGCCCGAGTTCGACCTGTGGACGCGTCTCCCTTCCTCGGAGCCGCATTTCGCCCCGGCCCTCACCGCTTACGCCACCGATCTGACGCTGATCGGCACGGCGCTGCGGCCGCTCGCGGCGATCACCCAGCACGACGCGGGAAAGGCGTTCACCTCCGCCGTCACCTCGCACACCCTCTGGTTCCACCGCCCGTTCAGCGCCAACGTGTGGCTGCTGCTGCGCCAGCACAGTCCGGTCCTGGCGCACGGCCGCTGCTTCGGACGGGGCGACGTCCTGACCGAGAGCGGCATGCTCGTCGCGTCGTACGCCCAGGAGGCGCTGCTGCGCTTCACACGGGAGGAGGCATGACGCCGTACCGAGTCGTCCAGTGGGCCACAGGCACCATCGGCGCCCGCTCCCTGCGGGCCGTCATCGAGCATCCCGACCTGTGCCTGACCGGCCTGTACGTCCATTCGCCCGGAAAAGTGGGCCGGGACGCGGGGGAGTTGTGCGGGGCGGAGGCGACGGGCGTCACCGCCACCCATGACATGGAGCGCGTACTGGCGCTGGGCGCGGACTGTGTGCTCTACATGCCGTTGGTGTGCGATGTCGACGAGGTGTGCCGGCTGCTGGAGTCGGGGGCGAACGTCGTGACCACAAGAGGGGAGTTCCACCATCCCGAGAGCATGGATCCCGTCGTCCGTGAACGGGTCGAGAACGCCTGTGGGCGCGGCGGCACTTCGATCCACAGCACGGGCAGCAGCCCGGGCTTCATCACCGAGGCGGTACCGCTCGTGCTGACATCGATCGCGCGGCGCCTCGACTCACTGGCCATCGACGAGTACGCCGATCTCTCCCGACGTCCCTCTCCTGAGCTGTTGTTCGGGGTGATGGGCTTCGGCGCGACACCGGCCGCGTTCGACGAGGCACGGCTGTCGCACGCCCGGACCAGTTTCGGCCCGTCGCTGCGGTTGGTGGCGGAGGCGTTGTCGCTGCATCTCGACTTCCTTGAGGCGACGGGTGAGTTGGCGACGGCCCGTCGGCGCACGCGGATCGCCGCGGGCGAGTTGGCGGCCGGGACGGTGGCCGCCCAACGGCTCACGGTGACCGGTCTGCACGCGGGCCGCCCGCTGCTCAGCTTCCGAGCGACCTGGTTCTGCACCACCGACCTCGAACCGGCCTGGGACCTGCACGACACCGGCTGGCACATCTCCGTCGAGGGCGACGCGCCCCTCGACGTCACCCTCCGGCTGCCGGTCCCACTGGAGCGGATGGCCGAGATCTCCCCGTCGTACACGGCCAACAGGGCGGTCAACGCGGTGCCGTTGGTGTGTGCGGCGGCCCCCGGGATCCGTACGACGCCGGATCTGCCGCAGATCACGGCCACCCTGCGCCGAACCACCGCACACCTGGCCGCCGACTAGGGCGCCGGAACCTCCACGACCATCGCCGATCCCATCCCGCCCCCCGCGCACATCGAGGCCACCCCGACTCCCCCGCCCCGCCGCCGCAGTTCGTGCACGAGCGTGACCAGCATACGGGCGCCGGTGGCGGCCACGGGGTGGCCCAGGGAGCAGCCGCTGCCGTTGACGTTGACGCGGTCGGGGTCGAGGTCGAGGCGGCGGACGGCGGCGACAGCCACCGAGGCGAACGCCTCGTTGATCTCGTACAGGTCGACATCGCCGGCCGAGAGACCGGCGCGGGCAAGGGCCTTGGGGATCACCTTGATGGGCGAGAGTCCCGTTTCCGCGGGGTCCACGCCGACGGAGGCCCAGGACCGTACGGTGGCCAGCACCGGCAGACCTTCCGCGCTCGCCGTGGCGTCGCTCGCGACGACCAGGGCGGCCGCGCCGTCGTTGCCGCCGCAGGCGTTGCCCGCGGTGATGCTGAAGCCCTCGATCTCGGGATGCAGCGGCTTGAGCGCGGCCAGTTTCTCCAACGAGGTGTCACGGCGCGGGTGTTCGTCGACTCGGAAGCGGCCGTGCGGGGTGTCGAGAGGGACGATCTCGGCGTCGAAGCGGCCCTCGTCGATGGCCCGTACGGCGTTCTGGTGCGAGCGCAGTGCCCAGGCGTCCATGTCGGCGCGGGAGATGTCGGCACGCCGGGCGACGTTCCAGCCGATGGTGATCGACATGTCGTTGTTGGGGGCGTCCGGGCGGTCGGGGTGCGTGGGCGGCATCCACGGCTCGGTCCATTCGCCGTCTATGCGGAAGGCCGATTTCGGGGCGGTGGAGGCGGAGTTGACTCCACCGGCGACGACGAGGTCGTCCATGCCGGCCCGGATGCTCGCGGCGGCGCCCGCGACGGCGGTCAGCCCGGCGGCGCAGTGGCGGTTCAGGGCCTGTCCGGGGATGGAGGTGAGCCCTGTGGTCAGGGCCGCGTGGCGGGCGAGGACACCCCCGCCGTAGAGACCCTCGCCCAGGATCACGTCGTCGACCCGGTCGGGGTCGAGTCCGGCCGCCGCGGCGCCGACGATGTTGTGGGCCAGGTCGAAGGCGGTGGTGTCGCGCAGGGTCCCCTTGAACGCGGTGCCGATGGGGGTGCGCAGGGCGGACACGATGACGGCCTCGGGCATGGAGAGTCTCCGAATCGGCGGGGCGGGCAGGAGCACTTCACTGGATGAGAATGCTACTCTCGCAATACTAGAATCGTGTATCCCTGGAGGGGAGTAGCGATGCGGGTTCAGGGGACGTCCGCGGTCGTCGTGGGTGGGACGGGCGGCCTGGGCGAGGCCACGGTCCGTCGACTGCACGCGGCGGGCGCGGCGGTGGTCGTCGCCGACCTCGCCGACGACAAGGGGAAGGCCCTGGAGGAGGAGCTGGGCGTCCGGTATGTGCGCACGGACGCCACCGACGAGGGCGAGGTGCGCGCGGCCATCGCCGAGGCGGAGTCCCTCGCCCCCCTGCGGATCTCGGTCGACGCCCACGGCGGCCGGGCGAGCGGGGGGCGGCTGATCGGCAAGGACGGCGAACCGCTGGATCTCGCCGGGTTCCGGCAGACCGTCGACATCTATCTGACCGGTGTCTTCAACGTGATGCGCCTGACCGCCGCCGCGATGGCCCGCCAGGAGCCCATGACCGAGGACGGCGGCCGGGGTGTCATCGTCAACACCGCGTCCATCGCCGCGTTCGAGGGCCAGATCGGGCAGCTGCCCTACGCCGCCGCCAAGGGCGGGGTCGTCGGCATGACCCTAGTGGCCGCCCGCGACCTCTCCCCCCTCGGCATCCGCGTAGTCACCATCGCCCCCGGCACCTTCCTCACTCCCGCCTACGGCAAGGCCGGCGACCAGCTGGAGGCGTACTGGGGTCCCCAGGTGCCGCATCCCCGCCGGATGGGCCGCTCCCCCGAGTACGCGGCCCTGGTCCAGCACATCTGCGAGAACGAGTATCTCAACGGCGAGGTGATCCGCCTGGACGGGGCGTTGCGCTTCCCGCCCAAATAGACCCGTCGCCGTATGCGCCCCTCCCCGCCCGCCGTTCCCGGGTGCCTCAGCTCGACTCCCGCACCACCAGCCGGCACGGCACCGTGTGCACCCCCGGCACCGACTCCGAGTCGATGGCTTCCAGCAGCTTGAGAGCGGCGATCCGGCCGATTTCGGTCAGGTCCATGTCGATCGTGGTGAGCGGCGGGCGGCAGGCCAGGGCCATGGTGTCCCAGTTGTCGTAGCCGACGACGGCGATCTGTCCGGGGACGTCCAGGCCACGCTCGCGCAGCGCGTCCGCGACCCCCCGTGCGATCTGGTCGTTGCCGCAGAAGAAGGCGTCCGTGTCGGGTGCCGTACGAAGGACCGCGTCGGCGGCCCGACGACCCCACGCCTCGCTCCACTCCCCGAAGTGCACGCGTCCGGTGGCGAGTTGCAGCGCGGAGCGGTCCAGCAGTTCCACGGCGTGGCGGGCGCGGTCCCGGGCGGCCGCATGGTGTTCGGGGCCGGTGACGTGGGCGATGCGGGTGCGGCCGGTGGCGATCAGATGCTCGACGGCGAGGTGCGCGCCGCCCCGGTCGTCGGAGGCGACGGAGGTGGCGGAGGGGTCGGTGGACGGGGAGAGGGCGTAGACGACCGGTATGCCCTCGACACCGCGCAGGGGCGGGCGCGGGTCGGTGCGGCGACCGGTGACGATGATGCCGTCGACCCGCCGGTCCATGAGGTTGCGCAGATGATGCTGCTCCCGGATGGTGTCGCCCCGGGTGTCGCACAGCAGCACGGAGATCTTTCCGGCGCCGAGCGCGTCCTCGGCCCCCAGCAGCACGGGTGTGCTGAAGCGGCCGATGCCGTCCGTCGTCATCAGCCCCACTGTCCAGCTGCGGCCCGTGTGCAGGCTCCGCGCATGCTGGTTGGGCCGGAACCCGAGCGTCTCCACGGCGTCCAGCACCCGCTGCCGGGTCTCCGGCCGCATCCGGCCGCCCCCGCTCAGCGCCTTGGAGGCCGTACCGACACTGACGCCGGCGAGCGCGGCGACATCGGCGAGCTTCGCCCGTCCGGCGGAGGGGGAACGCGGAGCGGCTTCGGTCACGGGCAATCCTTTTCTCAGTCGTCGCCCCTGGCGGTCGGGGCGCGGTCCATGGTCGCAGGCGGTCCGGTGGAGTGCCAGTCCTTGAGCAACAAGAGAAAACTTGTGCAGAGCCCTTGACCTCGATCCTCTGTCTACCCTCTACTCATCGGCGAGGCAAACGGTTGCGCAGATCGTTGCCCAGTCCCGGTCGCTCCCCCCGCCTTCCATCCCCCGGAGAGCCATGCCCCGCACCCACGCCACCCCGCCCTCCCCCACCGGCCCGGTCCGTCTGGGCCCCGGCTCCCACTCCGTCCTGCGGCCCGGCGCGGCCGAAGTGACGGACGGCTTCTGGCAGTCGCGTCGCGAGGTCAACGCGCGCACCTCCATCCCGCAGGGCCCGGAGCTGCTCGAGTCCGCGGGCAATCTGCACAATCTGCGGCTGGCGGCGGGCTCCGCCGAGGGCGCTTTCCAGGGCGCGTACCCGTTCGTCGACACGGATGTCTACAAGTGGCTGGAGGCGGCGGCCTGGCAGCTGGGCCAGGGGCCGTCCGCCGAGCTGGAGGCGGACGTCGACCGGATCGTCTCCCTGGTCATCGACGCCCAGCAGCCGGACGGCTATCTCAACACCTGGTTCCAGCTGGTCAAGGGCGGTGAGCGCTACCAGGACCTGCGCTGGGGCCACGAGTTGTACTGCGCCGGCCATCTCATCCAGGCCGCGGTCGCCCACCACCGGGCCACCGGGCGCACCCAACTCCTCGACGTGGCGGTCAAGTTCGCCGACCACATCGACTCGGTCTTCGGGCCGCCGGACAGCGGCAAGGAGATCGACGGGATCGACGGGCACCCCGAGGTCGAGACCGCTCTGGTGGAGCTGTACCGGGAGACCGGAGAACGCCGTTATCTCGATCTGGCCGGCTACTTCGTCGACCGCCACGGCCACGGTCTCCTCGGCGGCGAGGCCTACTGCCAGGACCGGGTGCCGGTGCGCGAGGCGACCCACGTGGAGGGGCACGCCGTACGGCAGTTGTATCTGCTGGCCGGCGTCACCGACCTGGCCGCCGAGACCGGGGAGGCCGAACTCCGGGCCGCCGCCGAGCGGTTGTGGCAGGCCATGACCACCACCAAGACCCACCTCACGGGCGGGCTCGGCGCCCATCACGAGGAGGAGGACTTCGGCGACCCGTACGAACTGCCCAACGAGCGCGCCTACTGCGAGACCTGCGCCGCCATCGCCTCCATCCAGTGGAGCTGGCGGATGGCCCTGCTCACCGGCGAGGCCCGCTACTCGGACCTGATCGAGCGCACCCTGTTCAACGGCTTCCTCGCGGGTGTCTCCCTGGACGGCGAGCAGTGGCTGTACGTCAACCCGCTGCAGGTCCGCGACGGCCACACCGACCCCGGCGGGGACCAGTCGGCCCGCCGCACCCGCTGGTTCCGCTGCGCCTGCTGCCCGCCGAACGTGATGCGGCTGCTGGCCGGCCTGGAGCACTACCTCGCCACCGGCGACGACGACGGCCTGCAGATCCACCAGTACGTCACCGGCCGCTACTCCTGCGGCCCGTTCGCCGTACGCGCCGAGACCGACTATCCCTGGCACGGCACGATCGCCCTCACGGTCGAGGAGACCCCGGCGAACCGGCCCTGGACGCTGTCGCTGCGCATCCCGAACTGGTGCCGGGACTTCCGGGTGCGGTGCGGGGAGGAGACGTACGACGCCGCCGTGGACGACGGCTGGCTGCGGCTGGAGCGGTCCTGGGCGCCCGGCGACCGGGTCGTGCTGGAGCTCGCCATGGAGCCGCGGCTCACCGCGGCCGACCCGCGGGTGGACGCCGTACGCGGTTGCGTGGCGATCGAGCGCGGGCCGCTCGTGCACTGCCTGGAGCAGATCGATCACCCCGGCGGCGGCCTGGACGACATCGTCCTGGACACCACCCGTCCACTGGCCGTCAAGCACCGCCCGGACCTCCTCGGCGGCGTCACCACCGTGGTGGCCGCCGGGCGGCGGCGCCGCGTCCCCGACCGGGGGTGGTGGCCGTACGCCTCAGCCGACACCGTCGCGGCCCCCGAACAGGACGGCGAACCCGTCGAGTTGACCGCCGTCCCCTACTACGCCTGGGCCAACCGCGAGGACGGCAGCATGCGCGTCTGGCTCCCCACCTCCTGAGAATCCCGTTCTACGACAACGAGGTCACCCCGTGATACCCACCCGCCGCACTCTCCTCGCCGCCGTCGCCGCGGTCGGCACCCTCGTCTCCCTCACCGCCTGCGGAGGCGGCTCGAGCTCCTCCTCGGACTCGTCCTCGGGCGGCTCCGGGGGGACGTACACCTTCTGGGACCCGTACCCGCAGTTCGACGCCTCCTCGGCCTGGGGCAAGCTCGTGACCTCGTGCGGCACCAAGGCCGGGGTGAAGCTCAAGCGGACCGCGTACGACACCACCGACCTCGGCAACAAGGCCCTGCTGGCGGCCCAGCAGGGCAACGCGCCCGATGTGATGCTCGTGGACAACCCGGTCGTCTCCACCCTGGTCGAGGCGGGGATCCTCAACAAGACGAGCGACCTGGGCCTGGACACCAGGTCGATCCAGCAGAACATCATCGGCGCGGGCACCATCGACAACGCGGCGTACGGGGTGCCGATCGGCGCCAATACACTCGCGCTCTACTACAACAAGAAGGTGCTTTCCGCGGCGGGCGTGGACGCCGCGTCGATCAAGGACTGGAACTCCCTCACCGCCGCGCTGAAGAAGGTCAAGTCGGCGGGGAAGAAGGGAATCACGTTCTCGGCGATCAACACGGAGGAGGGCAGCTTCCAGTTCCTGCCCTGGTTCTGGGGCGCGGGCGGGGATCTGACCACACTCAACTCCGCCAAGGGCGTCGCGGCACTGTCGCTGTGGAAGCAGTGGGTGGACGCCGGGTACGCGCCCAAGGACGTGCTGCAGAACACCCAGACGACCAGCTGGCAGGAGTTCGCGACCGGCGACTACGCCTTCGGCGAGAACGGCACCTGGCAGCTGGGCAACGCCGAGAAGGCCGGCTTCGACTACGGCATCATCAACATCCCCGGGCAGAACGGCGGTTCCGCGCCGGTGCCGACGGGTGGTGAGTTCGTCACCGTGCCGGTGCAGAAGCAGACCGGGCGCTACGACGTCAGCAAGAAGATCGTGACATGTCTGACCAGCGACGCGAATCTGCTGCCCACCGACACGACGCTGCAGTACGTCGCGCCCACGGCCGCGGTGCAGGCCGAGCAGGTGAAGCAGAACCCGAAGCTCAAGCCGTGGGTGTCCGCGGTCGCGGCGGCACGCGGCCGCACCAGCGGCGGCCTGGGCACCAAGTACCCGACCATCTCCCAGCCGATGTGGACCGCCGTGCAGGCCGCGCTGTCGGGCAGCAAGAGTCCGCAGGACGCCCTGGACACCGCCCAGTCGAGTGCGCAGAAGGGCTAGGAACGGCATGACCATCGCCCGGGTCGACCGTCCGCGGCGGGCACCGGCCGCCGCGGCGGGGGCGAGCGGCTCCGACGCCGAGTCCCTGCGCCGCCGGCAGCGGCGCAGGAGCCGCCGCACCGCGCTCGCCTTCGTCACCCCCCTGCTCGCCTACCTCGCCGCGTTCTACCTCTATCCGCTCTACCGCAATCTCGATCTGAGTCTTCGCGACTACACCGTCAGGTCCTTCGTGGCGGGGGATGCGCCGTTCTCCGGCTGGGAGAACTTCCGTACCGTTCTGGACGATCCGACCTTCGGCCCGGCGATACGGCACACGATGGTCTTCACCTTCGTGTCGATCGCCTTCCAGTACGTCATCGGGCTCGCCCTCGCGGTGTTCTTCAACCGGCGCTTCCGGCTCGCGCCGACCCTCCGCGCACTGTTCCTCATCCCCTGGCTGCTGCCGCTGATCGTGTCGGCGTCGACCTGGTCGTGGATGTTCAACAGCGAGTCAGGGGTGGTGAACTACTTCCTGCACTTCTTCGGCGTAGCTCAGGTCGGCTGGCTGACCTCGCCGGACTGGGCGCTGACCTCGGTGATCGTCGCCAACATCTGGATCGGCATCCCGTTCAACCTGGTCATCCTCTACAGCGGCCTGCAGAACATCCCGGGCGAGTTGTACGAGGCGGCGGCGCTGGACGGGGCGAGCGCCTGGCAGCAGTTCCGCCGGATCACCTTCCCGCTGCTGCGGCCGGTGTCGGCGATCACGCTGCTGCTCGGGCTCGTCTACACGCTCAAGGTCTTCGACCTGATCTGGATCATGACCAAGGGCGGTCCGGGTGACGCCTCGTCGACCCTGGCGACCTGGTCGTACCAGCTCGGATTCGGCACGCTGCTGCCCAAGTTCGGCCCCGGGGCCGCGGTCGGCAACATCCTCATTCTCATCGCGCTCGTCTTCGGGCTGCTGTACATCCGCGTCCAGAGGAAGCAGGAAGCGTGAACCACCGTACGGGCAAACGGCGTTACACCGTGATCGGCCTCCTGCTCACCGCGCTGATGCTGTTCCCGGTGTACTGGATGCTGAACGTGTCCCTCACCCCGCAGCAGGACATGCGCAAGGACCCGCCCGACCTGTTCCCGCTGCACCCGACCTTCGAGGGCTACCGGGCGGTGCTGGACGACCAGTTGCCCTATCTCGGCACCAGCCTGCTGATCGGCCTGGGCACGGTCGCCCTCACCCTGGTGCTCGCCGCCCCGGCCGGCTACTCCCTGGCGAAACTCCGTCCGCGCGGCGGCGGGGCGCTCGGCCTGGGGCTCCTCATCGCCCAGATGATCCCCGGAATCGTCATGGCGATGGGCTTCTACGGCATCTTCCTGGACCTCGGTCTGCTCAACTCGTGGTGGGGGCTGATCATCGCGGACTCCACCATCGCCGTGCCGTTCGGCGTCATGATCTTCACCGCCTTCATGTCGGGCATCCCCGGCGAGCTCATCGCCGCCTCCCGTATCGACGGTGCCGGCACCTTCCGCACCTTCTGGTCGGTCGTGCTGCCGGTGAGCCGCAACGCCCTGGTCACCGTCTCGCTCTTCAGCTTCCTGTGGGCCTGGTCCGACTTCGTCTTCGCCAACACCCTGGACGGCGGCGGCGATCTGAGGCCGATCACCCTCGGCATCTACAAGTACATCGGCAACAACAACCAGGAGTGGAACGCGATCATGGCAACCGCCGTCGTCGCGTCCGTGCCCGCAGCCGTCCTGCTCGTCCTCGCACAGCGCTATGTGGCCGCGGGCGTGACCGCGGGCGCGGTCAAGGACTGAAGCAGGACCGCACCTCCCCCATCACCTCACCTCCGTAAGGAGAGATCTGCCATGACCCGCACAAGACGCTACGGCGGTGTGGCGGCCGCCCTGGGGACGGCGGTTCTCACGGCCGCCCTCGTGACTCCCGCCCAGGCCGCCCCCACCGCGTCCACCACGCTCGTCGTGAACGCCGACCAGACGCTGCGCCCGGTCACCCATGTGGCGACGGGCAGTCTCTACGGCCTCGCGGACGCGAGCACCCCGTCCGACAGCCTGGTGACCCCGCTCAAGCCGAACACCTTCGTCCAGATGGCCCCGGGGGGTTCCCAGCTCCCCAACGGCGAGCCCAAACCGGCGGGTGACGCGCTGGTCGTGGCAGCCAAGGCGGCCCGGGCCGGCGCCAAGGTCGTCGTACGTATGCCGGACTGGTATCCGAACTTTCCCTACAAGTGGGTCAGTTGGAGCGACTGGTTGTCGGCCGTGGACAAGCAGGTAGCGTCCGTGCAGGCATCCGGAGCCACCGACATCGCCGCCTACGAGCTGTGGAACGAGCCGGACTGGACGTGGGACACAGCCAACGCGGGCGCCTTCGACGCCGGTTGGGCGCGGACGTACAAGGAGGTGCGGGCCAAGGACACCAAGACGCCGATCCAGGGGCCGAGTTACTCGGCGTGGAACCAGTCCTGGATGAGCACGTTCCTCACCGACGCCAAGGCGAGCGGGACGGTGCCGGACATCATCGCCTGGCACGAACTGCAGGGTTCGGCCAACATAGCCGCGCATGTCTCCGCGTATCGGGCCCTGGAGAGCAGCCTCGGCATCAGCCCGCGACCGATCGCGATCGAGGAGTACGGCACCACGAGCGAGGTCGGTGTGCCCGGACCGCTGGTCGGCTACGTCGCCAAGTTCGAGCGGGCCGGTGTGCACGACGCGGAACTGGCCTTCTGGAACCACTACGGCACCCTCGGCGACACGCTGACCGACACCGGTGGCTCACCCAACGGCGCGTACTGGCTCTACAAGTGGTACGGCGACATGTCCGGGAACATGCTGGTCACCACTCCCCCGGCACAGACGGGTATCGACGGCGCGGCCTCCCTCAACGGCTCCGGCAACCAGATCAGCGTCATCTTCGGCGGTGGCGCCGGTTCGAGTGCCGTACAGATCAAGGGCCTGGGCTCGCTGTCGGCGTTCGGCGCGACCGTGCACGCGAAGCTGGAGTACACGCCGTCCAAGGGCCGTACGACAGCGGTGTCCGGGCCGGTGACAATCTCCGACGCCGACTACGCCGTGTCGAACGGCACGATCACGGTGCCCGTGACGACCAATGCCTCCGACGGCTACCACCTCACCATCACCCCGAGCGGAACCTCGTCCTCGCTGGCCGGCACGTACCAGATCACCAACAAGAACAGCGCTCTCGCCCTCGACACCTCCAGCGCGGGCACGGCGCAGGGCACATCGGTGGTGCAGGCGACGTCGGGCACGGGCAACAGCCAGTCCTGGGCCCTGACCGCCGCCGGATCCGGCCTCTACAAGATCAGCAACAAGGCGAGCGGGCTGCTGCTGGGCATCGACTCCATGAGCACGGCGGACGGCGGCAAGGCCCTGATCTGGGGTGACAACGGCACAGCCGACCACCTCTGGCAGCTCATCCCGTCCGGCGACGGCTACTACAAGATCGCCAACTACAACAGCGGGCTGCTGCTCGGTGTGGACGGCATGAGCACTTCGTCGGGTGCCCAGGTACTGCAGTGGGACGACAACGGGACGGCGGACCATCTGTGGAAGCTGACGTCCCGGTGAGTCACTTCTCCCCACCGGTGAGCCGGGCGAGCGTGTCGCGGAAGTCGTCGGTCTGGAAGGACTGTTCCTCAGCGGAGGTGGCGTAGTCGAGAGTGGCGAGCACCGCGCGTTCCAGGTGCATGTTGAGAACGCGTTTGGTGCTCTCCACCGCCTGCCTCGGGAGTTCCGCGATGCGTTTGGCGCAGGCCGTCGCCTCGGCCAGCGGGTCGGCCACCACATGGTTGGCCAGCCCCAGGGCGACGGCCTTCTCCGCCGGGATGCGGGCGCCGGTGAGGGCGTACTCCTTGGCGAGCAGCAGACTGGTGTGCAGGGGCCAGGTGAGCGGGCCGCCGTCGGCGGCGACCAGGCCGACCTGGACGTGCGGATCGGCGAGATGGGCGTTCTCGGCCATGTAGACCATGTCGCTCAGCGCCAGCAGACTGCAACCCAGGCCCACGGCCGGCCCGTTGACGGCGGCGACCAGGGGCACCCGGCAGCGGACCATGCCGAGGACGATCTCTCGGCCGTGGGCGATGGTGCGGGAGCGGAGTTCGGGGTCCTGCCGGATCTCGTCGAGGTAGGCGAAGTCTCCGCCTGCCGAGAACGCCTTTCCCGCCCCGGTCAGTACGGCCGCTCGGGCACCCGGGTCATCGGCCAGCCGGGGCCAGAGCCGGGCGAGACCGGTGTGGAGCGGGTCGTTGACCGCGTTGAGGGCGTCCGGACGGTTGAGGGTGATGAACCGCAGCGGGCCCTCCGCACGGACCTCGATCTCCTCCGGCATGCCGTACATGTTCCGACTCTCCGTCATGTCAGGCTCCCAGTCCGAGGATCCGCGAGGCGATGATGTTCTTCTGGATCTGCGAGGTGCCGCCCATCACGCTCTGCGCACGGCTGTAGAGGTAGGCGTGCAGGAGGTCGGGGTCGCCGGCGCCGCCGACGGCCAGCGCGGCGTGGCCGACCGTCTGTTCCGTCCAGGTCATGAGCAGCTTGTCCAGGGAGCCCTCGGGGCCGTGCGAGACGCCGTCGAGCTGTTCGGACAGGCGTCGGCGTACATGCAGGCGGAGCATCTCCGTCTCCACCACGGCCCAGACGAGTTCGGAGGGTGGAGGGCCCTGGACGCGGGCGGCGAGTTCACGGACCAGCTTGCCGTAGCGGGCCGAGAAGCCGAGGGTCGACGGCTCCCGTTCATGACCGACGACCGTCATCGCCAGCGCCCAGCCCTCCCCCGGCGCACCGATCATCCGGTCGGCGGGCACGGTCGCGCCGTCGAAGAGGACCTGGCCGAACTCCTTGGTGACCCCGCTCATCATCTTCAACGGGCGCTGTTCGACGCCGGGTTGGTCCATGGAGATGATGAACGCGGAGATCCCCTTGTGCCGGGGGGCCTCCGGATCGGTGCGGGCGAGGAGCAGACACCAGTCGGCGACGTCGGAGTAACTCGTCCAGATCTTGTGGCCGCCCACGACGTAGTGGTCGCCCTCGCGGGTGGCCGTGGTGGTGAGGGAGGCGAGGTCGGAACCCGCGCCGGGTTCGCTGAAGCCCTGGCACCAGCGTTCGGTACCGTCGATCATGCCGGGGAGAAAGCGCTGCCGCAGCTCCTCGCTGCCGTGCCTGCCCAGCCCCTGCACCAGATAGCCGAGGCTCGGGCGGGCGGGGGCGCCGGCGCGGGCGAGTTCCTCGTCGAGGATGACGTCGTAGACGGGCGGGAGTTCATGGCCGCCGTACTTCTTGGGCCAGGAGAGGCCGAAGAACCCCGCCGCGTGCAGGGCGCGGTGCCATTCGCCCTGGCGGGCCCAGTACTCGTCGCCGGCGGTGGGGAAGGCGCCGGCCCGTTCGGTGAGCCAACCGCGCAGCCGCTCGCGGAACGCGGCTTCCTCCGGCGCGTCACGAAAGTCCACAGTCGATCTCCTCCAGGCGTACGGGGAACAGGTCTGCGGAGACGAGCGACCGGCGGAGGTGGACATGGGCGAGGCATTCCCAGGTGTTGCCGATGCCGCCGTGCACCTGGACGGCGGTCTCGCAGACGGTGCGGGAGGCTCGGGCGCAGTACAGCTTGGCGATGCGCGCGGCGCGGAGCGCCTCGGGGGCGGGCAGTTCGTCGACGGCCCACGCCGCGTGCCTCAGGAGGCTGATCGAACCCTCGATCAGGGCCAGCCCTTCGGCGAGGAGGTGTGCGACGGCCTGATGGGAGCCGATCGTACGGCCGTACTGCTCGCGGATCTTGGCGTAGTCGCAGGCCAGGGCGTGGGCACCGCGGGCCGTGCCGACGAGGTCGGCGGAGGTGGCGACGTGGGCCAGGGCCTGCCAGGATCCGGCGTCGTCGTCGGACAGGGAGCCGATCTGCTCGGGGGTGCCGCTCAGCCGGGCGTCGAGGCGGGTCAGGTCGGCGCCGTGCACAAGCGGGCCGTTCTCTCCGGACAGGATGCGGCTGCCCTCCAGGAAGACGGCCCTTCGCATACCGCGCGCGTCCCGCGCCCGGCCGTCCACGGCGATCGTCGTCGAGCGGGCCTTCGGGACCAGGTCATCGGCGAGAACGGGTCCAAGGTACGGCACGTCGACCAGGCCTCGTCCGAACTCCTCGACCACGAGGGCGACTTCGACTCCGGACGCCCCGTCGGAGCGCAGCGCCCGCCAGCCCGTGGCCTCGACGGCCTTCTCCAGCCGAGCGATCCGGTCCGCGTCATCCAGGTCGACGACCGTCCCGGGGCCGAGGTTACCGGCCAACTTGGCGGCTGCGTCCCGCAGTTGACGTTGCTCAGCTGTCAGACGTACGTCCATCGCACTCCTTGAGAGCCTGCTCTCACAGGGGTTGATCGTTGAGAGGGCTGATCATGATCATTGGTGCTGTGTCATGAGGGCGTGTCTTGCAGCCCTTGTCCTGTGAGGCCTTGTTCCGCGAGGGCCCGCTCCTTGAGGACGCGCCGCAGGACCTTCCCTGAGGGCAGGCGCGGGATCTCGTCGACGAACTCCACCCGGCGGGGCCGTTTGTAGGAGGCCAGCCGGCTGCCGACCAGTTCGACGAGTTCGCCGGACTCGACCGGACCACACCGCCGCACGGCCGCGACGACCGCCTCGCCGTCCACCCCGTCGGGGACACCGAAGACCGCGCAGTCGGCGACCGCGGGGTGGCCGTGGAGCACGGCCTCGACCTCGGCGGGGGCGACCTGGAAGGCCCGCACCTTGATCATCTCCTTGGAGCGGTCGGTGAGACGGACCCAGCCGTCCGCGTCCAGGCTGCCGACGTCGCCGGTGCGGTACCAGCCGTCATGGAGGGCATCCGCCGTCGCCTCGGCCGGCAGGTACCCGGCCATGAGCGACTCGGCGCGAACCTCGATCTCCCCGGTCTCACCCGAACCTACCGGCTGCCCGCTCTCCAGGGACACGACCCGCATCTCCACCCCGGGGACGGGACGCCCGGGGGTGTCCAACCGGGACCCGTGGAGTGGGTTGCAGGCGATGACGGGCAGTTCGCTGGCCCCGTACGCGGGCACCCAGCCGACTCCCGTCCTGCGCGTCACCGTCTCGGCGATGCCGGGTGTCACCGGCGTCGCGCCCCACATGATGAACCGCAGCGACGAGAGGTCGTACCTCTCCAGCTTCGGGTGGGAGGCGAGGGCGAGCGCGATCGGCGCGACCGCCATCTCGACGGTGATGCGGTCGAGTTCGATGTGGTGCAGCAGTCGGTCGAGGTCGAAGCGCCGGTGCAGCCGCAGCCACGCGCCCGCCTCCAGGGCCGTGACGATGTTCAGCAGGCCGAGGATGTGGGAGGGCGGTGTCGCGATCTGGATACGGTCGTTCGCGGTGAGCTGGAGGGCGGTTCTCCAGTGGTCCACCGCGGCGGCGAGGGACGCGTGGGTGTGGCGTACCGCCTTGGGCATGCCGGTGGTGCCGGAGCTGAACACCAGCACGGCATCGGCACCGGCATCGGCACCGGCTTGGGCAGGGGCGTCCGATCCGGCAGCGGCGTTCGGGGCGGGAGCGGTGCCAGGCACGAGGTGGTTGGCCTCGCCCGGCGTGATCGGCTCGTCGGGGTGCAACTCGTCGAAGTGCAGCATCGGCATGAGCTCGGCCAGCACCGGGTGGTCCCCGATGGCGTGCGCCGGTTCGGTGATGTCCAGGGCGTGTTCGACCTCGCCCCGCTTCCACGCCGGGCTGAGCAGGACCACCGCCGCGCCCAGACGCCACACGGCCTGTACGGCGATCACGAACTCGGGCCGGTTCGAGGACATGAGGGCGACCCGGTCCCCCGCCCGTACGCCCCGCCGGGCCAGTACCCCGGCCAGTCCTTCGGAAAGGGCGGTCAGTTCGGCCCGGCCGTACTCCCGGTCCTCGAAGACCAGCGCGGCCCGTTCGCTCATCTCTCGCCCCCACCCGTTGAGAGGGTCCCATCTCATTGATGAGAATAGTATTCTCACTTCTATAGAACCTTGATACCAGAGCTCGAGGAGGGCGTCCATGGCGAGCCCCGTCCTGTTCCGGCGCGCGACCGTCGTCAAGATCGTCCAGGAGACGGCCGACGCGCGGACCTTCGTGCTGGACCCGCACGACGGTCCGTTCGCGTATCAGGCCGGGCAGTTCTGTGTCTTCCGGGTACGGGTGGACGGCTGGGGCCTGTTCCGCTCGTACTCGATGTCGAGCGCCCCGGAGGTCGACGCCGAGCTGATGACGACGGTCAAGCGGGTCCCGGGCGGCAAGGTCTCCAACTGGCTGATCGACCATGTGGAGGAGGGCGACGAGCTCGAACTCAGCCTGCCGCGCGGCCTGTTCTGCCTTCGCCCGGCCAGCACCCCGCTGCTCGGGTTCAGCGGCGGCAGCGGAATCACCCCGATCCTGTCCCTCACCAAGAGCGTCCTCGCCTCCACCGATCGCAGCGTCCGGCTGCTGTGCGCCGACCGGGACCGGGAGTCGGCCATCTTCCCCACGCTGCTGGACGACCTGACCGTGTGCCATCCCGGGCGGCTGACCGTCGTGCGGCATCTCGACGCCAAGGCCGGGTTCCTCACCCCGGAGGCGATACGGGAGTTCGTCGGGACCGACGGAGACGCGGACGCCTATGTGTGCGGGCCGGAGCCCTTCATGGCGCTCGTGGAGTCGGCGCTGCCGGGGCCGGGGCGGGTGTTCAGCGAGCGGTTCGGCGGCGGTACGCCCGCGCCGGCACCCACGCCCGCGGTGCCCGGGACGCCCGTACAGCCCCCGCAGGAGACCGGCACGGTCACCATCCTGCTCGGCGGCAAGCGGGTCTCGGTGCCGAAGCACCCCAGCGAGACGCTGCTGCAGAGCGCCAGGCGGGCCGGGCTCACCCCGCCGTTCTCCTGCGAGGCGGGCAACTGCGCCACCTGCATGGCCAAGGTGACCGAGGGAAGCGCGACCATGCGCGTGAACGACGCCCTGACCGAGGAGGAGGTCGCCGAGGGCTACGTCCTCACCTGCCAGGGCGTGCCCGACGAGGGCTCAGTCACCGTCCACTACGAGTGAGCCGTGCTCGCCCAGCCGGGGCGGGGGCCGATGGGCGGGTTCGTAGCCGACGACGCGCACCGGGCCGGCGACCAGACGGAACTCGCCGGCCCGCACGATCATTTCCGGTGTGGCCTCCAGGGCCTCGTGGAGGGTGCGCACGGCCGCCGCGGCGACGCCGAGCGGGCGCAGCCGGGCCTCCCAGCCCCTGGCGGTGTCGGCGGCCAGGGCGCGTGTGACCACGGCAAGGACCTCGTCACGGCGGGCGGCCCGCTCGGCCATCGTCGGGAAGCCGTCGATGCCGGCCTCGGCGGCGAAGATCTTCCAGAAGCCGTCGTGCGTGACGAACAGCGCCAAGTGGCCGTCAGCGGTGGGGAAGAGCTGGGCGGGCACGTAGTACGAGTGCGCGCCGTGGGCCATGCGCCGCGGTTCCACGCCGTCGTTGAGGTAGGCGGCCGCGCGGTAGTTGAGCTGAGCGAGCATCACATCCCGCAGGGCGATGTCCACTTGGCCGCCGCGGCCGGAGACGATCTGTGCGAGCAGGCCCAACGCGGCGGTCAGTCCGGCCGAGTTGTCGACGGAGGAGTACCCGGGGAGGGTCGGGGGCCCGTCGGGGTCGCCGGTGAGTGCGGCCACACCGGTCGCGGCCTGGATGATGTAGTCGAAGGCCGGGTCGTCGCCGCCCTCCAGCCCGTAGCCGGTCAGGGCGACACAGACCAGCCGCTCGTTGAAGCGGCGCAGACTGTCGTACGTCAGCCCCAGGCGCCGTATCACCGACGGCTTGAGGTTGACCAGCAGGGCATGTGCGTCGGTCGCCAACTCGGCGAGTTTCTCCCGGCCCTGCTCGGTCGTGAGGTCGAGGCGGATGCTGCGCTTGTTGCGGTTGAGGCTGGCGAAGTAGGCGTCGCCCACCTGGCGGGAGAGGTCGCCGCCGGGCGGCTCGAGCTTGGTGACCTCGGCGCCGAGGTCGGCCAGCAGCATGGTGGCGAAGGGCCCGGCGAGAATGTGTCCGACTTCGAGGACGCGAATGCCGGCGAGCGGTCCGGGAGTCACCTGAGCTCCGCCGCGAGGCTCGCGATCATCTCCCGGGTACGGCGTTTGGAGGCCACGAGCGCGTCGCGGTCGTCGCCGATCGGCAGCAGCCGTACGGACAGATCGGTGACCCCGGCGTCCTGGAACCGCTTGAACCGGGCCGCGATGGCGGCCTCGTCCCCCGCCGCGCACAGGTCTCCGACGTCCCTGGCGTCGCCGTGGTCCAGCAGCCGTTGGTAGTTGGGGGATGTCTCGGCCTCTCCGAGAATGCGGTTCGCACGCTCACGCGCCGCGTCGACCTCCGAGGGGCGGCACAGACAGACCGGGATCCCGGCGACGATCCGCGGGGCCGGACGGCCGGCGGCCTCAGCGGCCTTGGTGATGCGGGGGACGACATGTTCGGCGACCGCGCGTTCGTCCGCCATCCACAGCAGCGTCCCGTCGGCCCGCTCCCCCGCGAGCCGCAGCATGACCGGGCCCAGGGCCGCCACCAGGATCGGCAGGGGGGCGACGGGGGCGAGGTCGAGGGGATTGTGCACGGTGTAAGTGGCGTTCTCGACATCGATGGGGCCGGGGCCGCGACGGGCCGCGTCCAGGACGTCGAGGTAGTCGCGGGTGAGGGCGGCCGGGCGCTCGTAGGGCAGGCCGAGCATGTCCTCGATGATCCAGTGGTGCGAGGGGCCGATCCCCAGGGCCAACCGCCCGCCCGCCGCGGCCTGCGCGGACAGCGCCTGACGGGCGAGCGCGATCGGATGCTGGGCCTGCAGGGGTACGACGGCCGTGCCCAGCTCGATGCGGCCGGTGCGCGCTCCCATCAGGGCCACGGCGGTCAACGCGTCGAAGTCCGTGGGGACTTGGGGGATCCAGGCCGTGTCCATCCCCGCGCTCTCGGCCCACTCGGCGTCCGCGATCAACCGCGAGACCTTGCGCGAGGAGTCCCCTCGCTCGGCCCCGATCATCACACCGATCCGCACGTTGCCTCCAGTTGTCCGAAACTCAGGGTGAGGCCGGGCCCGCCGTCAGCGCGCGCACCTCGGCGACCAGGACGTCCAGGGGGGTGCCGGTGGGGAACACCCCCGCGGCGCCAACGGCTTTCAGTCGCGGGACGTCCGCCGGGGGGATGGTGCCGCCGACCACGACCGTGATGTCACCGGCGTCCGCGGCGCGCAGCCCCTCCACCGTGCGGGCGGTGAGGGCGAGATGGGCGCCGGAGAGCATGCTCAGACCGACCATCGCCACGTCCTCCTGGACGGCGGTGGCCACGATGTCGTCGACGCGCTGCCGGATGCCCGTGAAGACGACCTCGAAGCCCGCGTCGCGCAGCGCCCGCGCCACGATCTTGGCGCCCCGGTCGTGGCCGTCGAGGCCGGGCTTGGCGATCAGGATCCTGGTTCCCATCAGAACACCACCGGTTGCTGGAACTCGCCCCACACGTCCTTCAGCGCCGCGACCATCTCGCCGACCGTGCAGTACGCAGCCGCGCAGTCGATCAGGGGTGTCATGAGGTTGTCGGTGCCCTCGGCGGCGCGGGAGAGCGCGGCCAGACGGGCGCGGACCGCGCCCGGGTCCCGTTCGGCCTTGACCCGGGCGAGACGCTTGAGCTGCAACTCACGCCCCTTGGCGTCGAGTTCGTAGGTGGCGACCTCGGGGGCCGGTTCGTCGTCGGCGACGAAGCGGTTGACGCCGATGACGGGCCGGGTGCCCGCCTCCACCTCCTGATGGATCCGGTAGGCCTCGTCGGCGATCATCCCCTGCAGATGGCCGTCCTCGATCGCCCGGACCATGCCGCCGTGCCGCTCCAGGTCCGCCATGATCTCGACGATCCGCTCCTCGGTGGCGTCGGTGAGCGCCTCGACGAAGTACGAGCCGCCGAGCGGGTCGGCCACACGGGCGACGCCGGTCTCATGGGCGAGGATCTGCTGGGTGCGCAGGGCGAGGGTCGCCGACTCCTCGCTCGGCAGCGCGAACGGCTCGTCCCAGGCGGCCGTGAACATCGACTGCACACCACCGAGTACGGAGGCCAGCGCCTCGTAGGCGACGCGGACGGTGTTGTTGCGGGCCTGCGGGGCGTAGAGCGAGGCGCCGCCGGCCACGCAGCCGAAGCGGAACATGGCCGCCCTGTCGGAGCCGGCGCCGTAGCGCTCCCGCACGATGGTCGCCCAACGCCTGCGCCCGGCACGGTACTTGGCGATCTCCTCGAAGAAATCGCCGTGCGTGTAGAAGAAGAAGGAGACCTGTGGGGCGAACTGATCGATCGTCATACGACCGCGCTCCAGCACGGTGTCGCAGTACGTCACCCCGTCGGCGAGGGTGAACGCCATCTCCTGGACGGCGTTGGCGCCGGCGTCACGGAAGTGCGCGCCGGCCACCGAGATCGCGTTGAACTTCGGCACCTCGGCGGCGCAGAACTCGATGGTGTCGGCGATCAGCCTGAGCGACGGCTCGGGCGGCCAGATCCAGGTCCCGCGGGAGGCGTACTCCTTGAGAATGTCGTTCTGGATGGTGCCGGTGAGCTTCGCGCGGGGCACTCCCCTGCGTTCGGCGGCGGCGACGTAGAAGGCGAGCAGGATCGCCGCCGTGCCGTTGATGGTGAAGCTGGTGCTGATCCGGTCCAGAGGAATGCCCTCGAACAGCACCTCGGCGTCGGCGAGGGTGTCCACGGCGACGCCGACCCGCCCGACCTCCTCGCT
Organism: Streptomyces sp. NPDC005648; assembly: GCF_040605395.1. NCBI lineage: Bacteria > Bacillati > Actinomycetota > Actinomycetes > Kitasatosporales > Streptomycetaceae > Streptomyces > Streptomyces sp. NPDC005648. Next base: position 59,282 of record NZ_JBEXCS010000020.1, read on the forward strand.
CACCTCGGGGTCGTCGGAGTCGTAGCCGCACTGGGTGGGCAGGTCGAGGGCGACCGAGAGGCCGGTTCCGCCCTGCTCCAGCAGATAGCGGTAGCGCCGGTTGGACTCCTCGGCGGTGCCGAACCCCGAGTACTGGCGGAGCGTCCACAGCCGCCCCCGGTAGCCGGAGGCGTAGTTGCCGCGCGTGAACGGGAACACACCCGGTTCGGGCGGCTCGGCGACCCGGTCCGCCGGTCCGTAGACCGGCTTGAGCGGGATGCCGGACGAGGTCTGGGCGAAGTCATTCATTGTCGGATACGGTACTTGCGAGAAAAGAGAATGCCAATACCGCAGCAGAGAATGGCTATGCTTGCCGGATGGATGCGACCGATGTCGACGGAGGGTTGTCGCTCCGCGGTGACGGGCGGCCCGAGGCACCGGTGCGTCGTGTCTCCCTCGACGAGTGGCACGGCGCCGATCCGGCCGCCGCGGCGCATCGGCTGGGCGAATGCCTGCCCCTGACCATCGGGATCGCGACCCGTCGGCCGCCCGACCGGCTGAGCCCGCTGCTGGACCGGCTGACCCTGACGCTCGTGGGCCCTGAAGTGGAAGCGGACGACCGGCGTCTGGTGTCCGTGGAGGATCCCGGGAAGGCCTACGACGAGTTGGCGCACGCCGTCGAACGACATCCGCGGGCGAGCCTGGCCCTGGGACAGCTCCTGCGGCAGACCGCCGCGCTCGGCACCCTCCAAGGGCTGGCGGCGGAGGCGGCCACGTACTCGATGCTGCTGGGCGGAACGGAGTTCTCGGCCTGGCTGGCCGGGCGGGAGAGGCGCCTACGCGAGAATCGCCCTCCCCCCGCCGAGGGAACGCCGCTCGTCCGCGTGGAGCGCGTCGCCGGCAGGCTGTCCATCCTGCTCGACCGACCGCACCGGCGAAACGCGTTCAGCTTCCGGATGCGGGAGGAGCTTTACGAGGCCCTGGAGCTGGCCGCCCTCGACAGCACCGTCGACGAGATCGAACTGAGCGGAGCCGGGCCGGTGTTCTCCAGCGGGGGCGATCTCGCCGAGTTCGGCTCCGCCCGGGATCTCGTGGCCGCGTACCTTGTCCGGCTGGATCGGGCGCCCTGGCGGTTGATCGACCGGATGCGGGATCGGGTGACGGTCCGGGTGGGAGGCGCGGCCGTCGGCGCGGGGATCGAGATGGCCGCTTTCGCCGGGCGAGTGGTGGCTTCCCCTGAGGCGTTCTTCCAGTTGCCCGAGGTGGAGATGGGACTTGTCCCGGGGGCGGGCGGGACGGTCGGGGTGCCGCGACGGATCGGGCGCTGGCGAGCGGCCTGGATGATGCTCGGCGGGCGCCGGATCGATGCCGGCACGGCCCTGCGATGGGGCTTGGTGGACGAGGTCGACGAGCATGAACGGTGATGGGCTGCTGCTGCGAGATGTGGAGTGCTATCCCTCACCCCATCAGGTCGACGTCCGCGTCCGCGCGGGCGCCGTGTCCGAGATCGGGCCTCATCTGCCGCCCGCGGAGGACGAGTTCGTCGTCCGAGGCGACGGCGGTGCCCTGCTGCCGGGCCTGGCCGATCACCATCTGCACCTCGCCGCCATGGCGGCAGCCGACGGTTCCGTCGACCTGTCCGGTGTCCCACGTGCGGGGTTGAGAACGGCGTTCGCGGGTGCCGTGGTGGGTGAGGACGGGTGGCTGCGTGCCGTCGGGTACGACGAGGTGGTCCACGGGGATCTGGACCGCTCCGCACTGGATGCGCACGCGGGTCGGGTGCCGGTACGGGTGCAGCACCGGTCCGGGGCGTTGTGGGTGGTGAATTCGGCCGGTCTGGAGCGGCTCGGGGACCACGAGGGCGCCGAGCGCGCCGCCGACGGCCGGGCGACGGGGCGGCTGTGGCGGGCCGACGCGTGGCTGCGGGGGGCGATCGGGGGGCGGCGGCCGTCCCTGCGGTCTGTGGGGGCGCGGCTCTCGGCATACGGGGTCACCCATGTCGCGGATGCCACACCGGACGCGGGAGCGGCCGAGCTCGTCGCCGATGCCGTACGGCGGCACGAACTACCGCAGCACGTGATGGTGATGGCGGCCGCTTGTCCCCCGACCAGCGTCCCGCGCCTGAGTGTCGGGCCGGTCAAGCTGGTCGTCGCCGATCACTCCCTTCCCGCTCTCGACGACCTCGGCGCATGGATCCGCGGGGCCCATGCCGATGGCCGTCCCGTCGCCGTGCACTGCGTGACGCGCACCGCCCTCGCCCTGACCCTGGCGGCGCTGGATCTGGTGGGCGGGCTGGAGGGCGACCGGGTGGAGCACTGTGCCGTGGCGGACCTGGCGGCGGCACGCGAAGTGGCGGCTCGCGGTGTCCGGGTGGTCACCCAGCCGACGCTGGTGGCCCTGCGGGGCGACGACTACTGGACGCGTGTCGAGCCCGAGGACCGGCCCGACCTGTGGCGGTACGACGGGCTGCTGCGGGCGGGTGTCCGCGTCGCCCCCAGCAGCGACGCGCCGTACGGGAACCCCGATCCGTGGGCCTGTCTGCGGGCCGCCCGGGAGCGCACGACTCGGTCGGGGCGGGTGCTCGGGCCGGCGGAACGTGTCGCGGGAGAAATGGTCCTGAGAGGCATGTTCTCGCCGTTGCACGATCCCGGCGGTCCGCCGCGCCTCATCGCGCCCGGTGCGCCGGCGGACCTGGTCCTGCTGGACCGCCCGCTGGCGGAGGCCCTGCTTCAGCCGGACGCCGAACACGTGCGGGCCACGTTCATCGGTGGGCGGGTCGAGTACGGGGATCTCGGCTGACACCGCGCCCCCGGGTGACACCGCGCCCCCGGCCGACACCGCGGTCCCGGCCGGCCGGCACCTCCGCCAGCACCCGGGCGGTGTCCGCGCCCATGGCCACGGCCCGCCCGACCGGGCCCGGTACACGCGGCGGGAGCACGGGCCGGGACCGGCCGGACACCGCGCACTCCACCGCGCCGTCCCGCACCCGGTGGGGGCCGTGCTCTTGGAAGGAAACCCCGGCGAACGCCGCCGCGACATCCCGCATCGACACGTCGAGCAACTGTCCGCCGCCGCCCGCCACGGAGCCCATCACGCCCAGTGCGGCGACCAGTCCGGTCAGCGGATCGGCGATCGCGTCCGCGCAGAACACCGGCCCGGTGCCGGTCCGGCCGACCAGTCCTCCGGCCACCGCCGCGTCGTCCCCGAAGGCCACCCGGTCCGGGTGGCCACGGCCGTAGCCGGTGATGCTCACCCACACTTTCCCGGCCCGGTGGTCGAGCCGTTCCGCGGCGAGCCCCAACTGGGCCAGCGCGCGGGGCCGAGAGGCTTCGACGACGATGTCGGCGGCGTTCACGAGTTCGGCGAGGGCGCTGCGGCCCGCGTCGCTGCTGAAGTCGAGAGCGACGCTCTCGTGCCCGGCGTGCAGCCAGTCGTAGAAATGGCGGTTGCCGGCTCGCGCGCCGTCGGGCCGCCGGGTGCTCTCCACCTTGATCACCCGGGCTCCGGCCCGGCCGAGGAGGTGGGCGCACAGGGGCCCGGCCCAGAGTGCGGAGAGGTCGACGACGACCGCTCCGTCGAGGCGTAGGTCCGCGTCGGGCATCGCGATGCGCGAGACCAGCCAAGGCACGTCGACCGGTGGCGGCTCGGGCGGGAGCGGGGCGCACGGCAGCCCGAACACCCTGATGTGTGCGGCGAGTTCGGGTGCGGTCGTGTCGCGTGCCGCGGCGGCGAGGGCCGGCCAGGGGTCGGCCACGTCGGCGCGGCCGAGGATGGCGGGGACGAGCTCCAGGTCGTCGGGACGGCCGAGGGTGAGTGCGCACCAGCCGCCGGCCGTGCGCAGCAGCCGGGTGGCGCCGCCCGCCGATGTCCGGCCCCGTCCGGTGAGGTTCCTCAGGCCGGCTCGCCCGGTGAGGAGGAGGGCGGGGTCGACGGGGACGGGGCGTCCCGTCTCGCCGCTCAGCCACGTCAGTGCCCTGCCGACCTGATCGAGCAGGGGCCACATCGTGCCCGGTGAGAGTACGGGAGCGCCGTTCTCGTCGACGGTGAGGGCCATGGCGCCGGAGGACGCCCAGTCGAGGAACGGGCACTCGGGGGCGGAGGGTGGTAGTGGTGGGGCGGGGACCTGTGGCGAAGGGGCGAGGACCGAGGGCGATCGGTCGAGGGCCGAGGGCAGTGCTGAGTCGCCTATCACTGAGAGCCAGCGGTGCACGCTCACCGTTCCCGCCTCCCGCGGATCTCAGGCAGCAGACAGCGCGGCGATCTCCCCCGGACCGCGCCGGCCCACAGTCCGGCCCCGTAGGAGAGGTCGTCGAGGCGGCGGGCGAGCAGGAAGCGGATCGGGTCCAACTCCGGGGCGCAGCGCCGGTGTTCGAGCAGTCCGTCGGCGATGGCGGCGAGCAGGGCGGCCCGGCGTGCCCTACGGGAGAGCAGACAGCCCGCGGCGGTCAGCGGCCACCAGTGCCGTAGGAGCAGGGCCGTTGTCTGTTCCGCGGTGGCGGCCAGACCCAGGCCGGTCAGGGAGACCGCGAGGCGCCATGGGGCGGCGGTCCCCGTGGTGATGTCACGGGTGTAGTTCCGGGCCACTCCCGTGGCCACCGCGGTGGCCACGGGGAGCGACCAACGCCGTTGCGCCAGCAGGGCGGTCGCCACTGTCGCCGCCCAGGGGGTGAGGACGGCCGGGGCGATCGCCGTCCCGTGCCGTTGGGCGAGCGCGTGGGCTCCGGTGCCGTAATACGCCTTGCGCGCCGCCCACTTGTAGAGGGTCGTACGGTGGTCGTGGCGGACCGTGACCGTGGGGTCGTAGCGGATGCGCCGGCCCTCCCCGGCCAGCCGCCAGACCAGGTCCACGTCCTCGCCGACCCGCAGGCTCTCGGTGAATCCGGTGCCCAGGGCGGCCACTCGCGCGACCAGGCAGGCGCTGGGGACCCAGGACACACGGGAACGGGGATGCACGAGGGCGGGGTGCGGGCCGAGGTCCAGGGAGGAGCGCGCCGCTTCGTATCGCGACAGCCAGCCCGGACCGGTGTCGTTCAGACCCAGGACGCGGGGCGCTGCCATGGCCAGCCGCGGGTCGTGGAAGTGCCGCAGCAGCGTCGGGAGGGTGTCTGCGTCGAGGACCACGTCGGAGTCGGCGAAGGCCACATAGGGGGTACGGACTTGTCGTAGACCGGTGTTGCGGGCCGCCGCCGGGCCGCGGTTGTGGTCGAGGGCGATCAGCCGTGCGCCGTGGCGGGCGGCGACGCGGGTCACGGCGAGAGGGGCTCGGGAACCGTCGTCGACCACGATCACCGGTGCCTGGCCGCCGATGCTTGCCAGCAGGCGGTCCAGCTCCTTCGGGCGGTCCTTGACCGGTACGACGACTGTCACCAATGCCCCGTGCAGAGGCGGGAGTTCGGATGCGACCGGATGGGCCATCCCCAGGGCGACGAGCCGGTTCGCGAGGCGGACGGCGGCGGGGGTGTCGAGAGGGATGCGCCGTCCGTCCAGCAGCGCTCGGGCGCGGGCGGACAGCCGTACCAGGCGGGGCGGGGTGCCGCCGACGAGGACGCGGCCGTCGTCGTACCGCCGTGTCCGCGCGCCGAGTTGGACCACGGAACCGATCGGCAGGCCTGGTCCGGCGGTTTCGGCGACGGGTGCGGTCATCCGCGGAAGCCTCCTTCGGCGCTCAGGACGGACCCGTTGGCGACGCCGCCGTGCGGGGAGCAGCAGTAGGCGATGAGGGAGGCGACCTCGTCCGGTTCGATGAGGCGGCCCTGGAGTTGGGAGTCGGTGAAGGCGTCGACGTCGTCGAGGCCGTAGAGGGCGGCGGTGGCCCGGAGCATGGCGGTGCGGGTCGAGCCCGGGGAGACGGCCACGGCGGTGACTCCGGTGTTGACGAGGTCGGCGGCGAGGCCGCGGACCAGTCCGACGACGGCGTGCTTGGCGGCGCCGTAGCCGCTGAGACGGAACAGCCCGCGGGTGCCTGCGGCCGAGGCGACCGCGACGAAGCGGCAGCCGGTCGGCGCGGGTCCGGTGAGGAAGTGCGGGACACAGGCGGCGGCGGTGTTCCAGACTCCGAGAACGTCGATCTCCAACAGGGTGCGCAGGTCGGCCTCGGGGGTCTCCCAGAGGGGTTGTCCGCCGGTGATGACGGCGGCCGCGGCGACGGCGGCGTCGAGGCGGCCGAAGGTCTCGACAGCGGTGGTGGCGGCCTGCTCCAGTGCGCGCCGGTCGCGTACGTCGGCGATCTCGGCACGCACCTGGTCGGGGTGTTCGGCGGCCAGTTTCTCCAGGTCCTCGCGGGTCGCGAGAGCGTAGTTCACGCCCGCTCCACGGTCGGGGCCGCTGCCGGCGCAGCTGTCCACGGCGAGAACGGAGTACCCCTGGGCGCAGAGGGCGCGGACCGTGGCGGCGCCGATACCGCGGGCCGCGCCGGTCACCAGGGCCACGCGGGCGGTCACAGGTGTGCTCCCTCGGGCCGGTGTGCTCCCTCGGGTTGAAGCCGGGCGGCGATGTCGGTGACCAGGGCGTCGAAGAGCCGGGCGCCCTCCTCGGCCGTCGCGGTGGTCGGGTCGCCGAGCACTCCGGAGGCGGACACGGCGGCGACACCTCCGGTGCGGAGGGCGGGCATCAACTCCCGCAGGGGCGTGATGTTTCCGGGGTGAGCCCGGTCCATGTGGACGAGTTCCGGGGCGAGATGGAGGAGCAGCGAGGTCTCGGTGTGTCCGGCGTGCGCGTCGCCGCCGTCCGGGAAGCAGGCCACCCACGCCGTGTCCCGGCCCTCTTCGACCAGCCGGGTGACGGCGTCGGCGAGGCATCTCACGTTGCCGCCATGGCCGTTGACGAACACGACCCGTCCGGCCCACAGGCCGAGCGAGCGCCCGAGCTCCAGGAGTGCGAACCGCAGGGCCTCGTTCCCGAGGGACATGGTGCCGGGGAAGCCCTGGTGCTCCCCGCTGGCCGCGTACACGACCGGTGGCGCGACGAGCGCCTCGCCCCGCAGCCGCCGTGCCACGCCGTGCGCGACGGCGTCGGCGACGCGGGTGTCGGTGTCCAACGGCAGGTGGGGTCCGTGCTGTTCGAAGGAGCCGAGCGGCACCAGGACGAGCGGACGGTCCGGTACGTCGGTCCAGGCGAGGTGGGAGAGTTCGGTTCTCATGGACGCTGTGCCGCGCTTGCCGGGTGGCGGGTGAAGCCGGGTGGAACCAGAACGTCGTCCGGGGTGAGGTCGTGGATGGACGAGCGCCCGAGGCCCCGCAGGGTCGAGTCGATACCGCCGGCCATGATGTCGAGGACGTTCTCGACTCCCGCCTGGCCCGCGGCCGCGAGCCCCCACAGATAGGCGCGGCCGATGAGGACGGCGCGGGCACCGAGGGCGAGGGCCTTCACGACGTCGCCGCCGCGCCGGACGCCGCCGTCGAGCAGGACCTCCACCTGGTTGCCGACCGCCTCCGCCACGGCGGGCAGCATGCGGATGGGCGCGGGGGTGGTGTCGAGGTTGTTGCCGCCGTGGTTGGAGACGGAGAGGGCGGTGACGCCGAGGTCCACGGCGCGGCGGGCGTCGTCCACCCGGGAGACGCCCTTCAGGAGGAAGGGGCCCTGCCATTCGTCGCGCATCCAGCGGATGTCGTCCCAGCTGGGCGGCGGGGTGCCCATCCACTGTCCGTAGGCGCCGAAGAAGGCGGGGGAAACGCCGTTCTCGTCGGCGAGGTTGGGGGTCGTCAGGTCCGGGAGGCCGCCGGTGCGGGCGTAGTCGAGGAGCCAGCCGGGGCGGCACAGGGCCTGCGGGGCGAGCTTCGTCATCGCCTTGAGGTCGAGGCGTTCGGGGATCCAGGGGCTGCCCCAGTCGCGTCCGTGGGAGAAGGACCAGTCGAGGGTGACGATCAGTCCGGCGGCGCCGGCGGCCCGGGCCCGGTCCATGGCGCGGAGCATGAAGTCCTTCGAGCCCATCCAGTACATCTGGAAGAAGGTCTTCGGGTTGGCCGCGACGACCTCCTCGACGGGCTTGGTCGCGAAGGAGCTGAGTCCCATGGCGGTGCCGCGCGCGGCGGCGGCCCGGGCGACCGCCAACTCACCGTCGGGGTGGACGGCTTGGACACCCGTGGGAGAGATGACGACGGGCAGGGCGATCTCCTGTCCCATGACCGTCGTGACCGTGGCCCGGTCGCCGGCCAGGTCGGCCACGTGCGGCGCGAAGCCCAGCTCCTGGAAGGCGGCGGTGTTGTCCCGGTAGGAGACTCCGGCCTCGGAGCCGGCGAGCAGGGCGCTGTAGACGGACTTGGGAAGCCGTTTCCGTGCCCGCTGCTGAGCGTGCGCGACGGTCTCGAACCAACGGTTGCCCATGGGTGCCTCTCGCGGAAGGGTTACGGGAGTTCGGTCGGCCGGAATCCGGCCAGCGGGTGTTCGGCGCACGCGGACACGGGTGGCGTGCGGTCGGCGGCGGGGCGTTCACCGATCGACACGAACACGGGTTCGCGGCGGTGGGAGTGGTCCTGTCCGGGGGCGGGAACCGTACGTCCGGCAGCCGCAAGGGCCGTTTCGGAGTACCCCTGGACGCACTCGGGGTCCGGTCCGTCGAGCGGCAGCCCGGTGAAGAACTTCGCCGCCATGCAGCCGCCCCGGCAGGAGTCGTAGGCGGAGCAGCTGGTGCAGGCGCCACCGGTCTGGGGGCGCCGTAGGTCGGCGAAGAGTTCGGACTCGCGCCAGACCCGGGTGAAGCCGCCCTCGGTGCGGACGTTTCCGGCCTTGAAGGTGTCGTGGATCGCGAAGGGGCAGGCGTAGACGTCTCCCACGGGGTCGATCAGGCATACGACGCGTCCGGCTCCGCACAGGTTCAGGCCGGGCAACGGGCCGCCGAACGCGGCGAGATGGAAGAAGGAGTCCCCGGTGAGGACGTTCTCGCCGTGTGCCACCAGCCAGTCGTACAGCTGCCGTTGCTGTGCGGCCGTGGGGTGCAGCTCGTCCCACACGTCGGCGCCGCGGCCGGACGGGCGCAGGCGGGTGAGGCGGAGTTGGGCGCCGTACTGGTCGGCGAGGGCCTTGAAGTCGTCGAGCTGGCCGATGTTGTGCCGGGTGGCCACGACCGAGATCTTGAAGCCGCTCATTCCGGCGGCTCGCAGGTTCTCCATCGCACGCCGTGCGGTGTCGTACGAACCCCGGCCGCGTACGGCGTCGTTGACGTCGGCGGTGGCGCCGTCCAGGGAGAGCTGTACGTCGACGTAGCCGGAGGCGGCGAGGCGGCGGGCGGCGCCGGGGGTGATCCGGACGCCGTTGGTGGAGAACTTCACTCCCACACGGTGGGCGGTGGCGTACTCGACGAGTTCCCAGAAGTCGGGGCGGACCGTGGGCTCGCCGCCGCCGATGTTGACGTAGAAGACCTGCATGCGTTCGAGTTCGTCGATGACCGTCTTGCACTCGGCGGTGCTCAGCTCGCGCGGGTCACGGCGGCCGGAGCTGGAGAGGCAGTGGACGCAGGACAGGTTGCAGGCGTAGGTCAGTTCCCAGGTGAGGCAGATCGGGGCGTCGAGGCCGTACTGGAAGTGGTCGACCAGGCGGGTCGGGTGCGGGGGTGCGGCAGGGGATGTCATGGCGCCTCGTCTAGTGGGGAAGGCGTGCGCTGCACGATCATGTGGGAGCCGGCCAGGGTTCCCAACGCGGCCCGGTAGCGGGCCAGTTCGTCCTCGCGGATGCCGACCGAGCGGCAGGCTTCGGCCGCGCTGGGCGCCTCGGGCAGGCGGCGTACGGCGGCCAGGAGCCTCAGGTCCTTGAGGAAGGACAGCCGGCGGGTGCCGAAGTGGTAGAGCAGGGCTCCGAAGGGTTCCGGGCGCACGGCGACCTGGGGGTGCAGGGTCCAGGGGCCGGCCATGTCGAAGGACGGCATCTCGGACGCCGGTTCAGTACACGCCGCACATGCCGTCGATGGAGACCTCTTCGACCAGCAGGTCCTCCTCGACCATCAGGTCGTCCTCGAGCGCCCTGTCGTCGACGAGGGGCGGTTCGGCCTCGGTTCGGTCTACGGTGGCGGTCTCCATGCCCAGGGTTCGCGTCACTTCACTCACGAGAAGCTCCTTCTCCTAAGAAGATGAGGACGTTCTCTCCGTGTCGCGACCATAATGGCACCCGGTGCCGAAAGGAAGAGCGCGTGCTGAAGTCGTCGAGTTCCGCCGCACCCGAGCCGGTCGCCCGCGTCGGGCGCCGGCCGTCGACCTCCCGCGCCGACCTGGAGCAACACGCTCTGCGGCTGTTCGCCGAGCGCGGCTTCGACGAGGTGACGGTCGAGGACATCGCGGCGTCGGCGGGGATCGGGCGCCGCACCTTCTTCCGTTACTACCGGTCGAAGAACGACGCCGTCTGGGGGGACTTCCAGGGCGAGTTGCAACGGATGCGGGAGGTGCTCGCCGGGTATCCGCGGGAGACACCGATGATGGACGCGCTGCGCGAGGCGATCGTGGACTTCAACCGCCTCGACGCGGCGCAGGTCCCGTGGCACCGGCTGCGGATGCGACTGATCCTCGAAGTGCCCGCCCTGCAGGCGCACTCCACCCTGATGTACGCCGAATGGCGCGCCGTGGTGGCGGAGTTCGCCGCCGACCGCCTCCGTCTCGCGCCCGACGCCCTGCTGCCCCAGGTGATCGCCTACTCCTGTCTGGGCGCCGCGGTGGCCGCCTACGAGCAGTGGCTGCGACAGGACGGATCCGATCTCGCCGGTTTCCTGAACGAGGCGCTGCGGTCACTGGGGCCGGGCTTCGGGCCGGCGTGACGCCGGCCCGACGGCTCCCCCGTCAGCCGAACTGGCCGGGCTGGTAGTCGCCGGCCGGCTGCTGGACGAGGACGTTGAAGCGGTTGTACATGTTGATCAGGGCGATGGTGGCGACCAGTGCGGCGAGCTGCTCCTCGTCGTAGTGCTTGGCGGCGTTCGCCCAGACCTCGTCGGGGACACCGCCGGCCGCGTCGGCGATCCGGGTGCCCTGCTCGGCGAGTTCCAGAGCGGCCCGCTCGGCCTCGGTGAACACCTTCGCCTCGCGCCAGGCCGCGACCAGGTTGAGCCGCTGCTGGGTCTCGCCCGCGGCCAGCGCGTCCTTGGTGTGCATGTCGGTGCAGAATCCGCAGCCGTTGATCTGGCTGGCCCGCAGCTTCACCAGCTCCTGTGTGGCGGCCGGCAGCGGCGAGTCGGCGAGTACCTTGCCCGCGGAGTTGATGTGCCGGAAGATCTTGGCGGCAACGGGGTTCTCGAGCATGTTCAGGCGAGCTTCCATCATGGGCTCCTGTGAAGGTGGCTTCGGTTACACCTCTTTGACGGAACAAGTCGTCGGGATGTGACACGTCGGACGGTCCTATTTCTCACCACCCGCCGCGATCGCCAACCGGATGCTCGTGCCGCATGCGGCCGGCCCGGCGAAAACCCCAGTGCGGCCGCCCCGAAAACCCGAGTGCGGCCGGCCGCACGGCCTGCGATCCTTCCGGAATGTCCCATCGACTCGTACCGCTGGTCGTCCGGCACACCCACCGACTCCCGCTGCCCACCGGCCCCGCCGGCCGGGGCGAGGTCCGCGCACGGCAGTTCGACGCCGCGCTGATGTCCGTGGGCTTCAAACTGTCGGCCGAGGTGTTGCAGCGGCTGTCGGGGCTGTCCGAGGCGACGGTCGTCGACACAGCCGTCCGTACGCTGTCCACCGTGCGCGAGATGGTGGGTGACCATGTCGAGCACAACGTCTACTTCGTCGACTTCCCGGCCCATGTGCCGGACACGCTCGACTTCTGGATGCGGTGCGTCACCGAGGCACTGGAGGACGGCAGTTCCCGCCCCGGCATCCTCGCCCAGCTCCGCGACGGTGTCGTCAACCTGCTCACCCTCCCGTCCTACGGCAGGTACCGGCACACGTACGCCGAGATGCTCGCCGCCCATGAGGAGCTGATCGCCGCCGCGGGCGACCGGCTGACGGTCCTGCATCCGGCCGGGGATCCGGAGGACGAGGTCACGGCCCTGTACCTGGCGCTGGCCGGCAGCACCACACCGCTGAGCGAGGAGCATCTGCGGGATCTGAGCGCTCTCGCCGAGCACTGTGCGCACGGCCCCCGGCCGGAGGCGTTCCCGATCCGTGAGAACCGGGCTCTCGTCAACGCGGCCCGGCTGAAGGCGGGCGCGGGCCTGCTGCTGGACACGGTCACCGATGTGCTCCGGCTGGCCTGCGCGCTGTCCGACGGGGATGTGACCCTGCGGGAGCCGACCCGGTTCCGGGCGCTGTCGCGTCGGGTCCGCCGGGCCCTGCTCGCGGGGCTCGACGACATCATCGCCGACGCACCGGTCAAGCTCGCCGACGTCAACCAGTACCGCGAGGCGTTCAAGCGTCTCGGCGAGCGGCTGCACCCGCACGAGTACCCGCACTGGCCGCACGCCGCCGAGGTGTTCGCCGTTGCGCGGGGCGAGAAGCGGGCGCGTTCCTTCGACGGCCGTGTCGAGGGACTGCTCGCCCGGGACGACGTCGGCGGCGCGGCGGAGCTGCTGAAGTCCGCGCCGGGCAAGCTGTTCCGGTCCCTGGACCGGCTGCTGCGCACGGCGTCCACCGAAGAGGAGCGGGACGCCGTGGTGGCCGCCGCCGAGCAGGCCGCCCCGCAGGTCTCGGGTCGGGTCGTGCTGTCGGTCCGTGAGCACCTGCACAACCGTGCCGACGACACCGGGAAGCGTCGTGTGTTCGTCAACCGCGCCGGCCACGCCCATGTCGCCGACGACCGGCGTACACCCGTCCCGGCCGCGGTGCGCGGGCGCCTGATCGCCGTGCTCGACACCGAGACGCGCCGTCGACTTCCGCCCGTGGAGCGGGTGTTGGTCGACCCCGACATCCTGGACGTGGCGCTGCCGCTCAGCGGCAGGGCGACCTCGGCAGGCCTCGGTGTGCTGCCGCGCGGCTCGGTGTCGCCGGTCGACGGCGAGCTGCTGCGGTTCTTCGTGTACTGGAGGCAGACGGAGCGCGTCACCGACTACGACCTGTCCGCCCTGACCCTGGACCACGAGTTCGAACCCGTGACCTGGCTGTCGTACACCAATCTGCGGGACGTCGAGGGCGAGCACTCGGGCGACATCACCGACGCCCCCCACGGCGCTTCGGAGTTCATCAACCTGCGGCTCGGCGCCGTGCGCGGCAACTACATCGTGCCGCAGGTCAACATCTACTCCGGGGAGGGCTTCGAGGAGACGGCGGAGTCGTTCTTCGGTTTCATGCTGCGCGAGGGCGAGCAGAAGGGCCGGCCCTTCGAACCTCGTACGGTGCGTATGAAGTCGGAGCTGCGCGGACCGGGACGGATCGCGTTGCCGCTGGCCTTCCGGCGTGCGGAGGACGGTGGTTGGCAGGCCAGGTGGCTGCACCTCTACCTGAGGGGCAGGCCGGCGTTCAACCGGGTGGAGGCGAATCGGGTGTCGGTGGCTGAGCTGTTGCGCTCGATCGTCGAGCGGAAACAGCTGACAGTACGTCACCTGACGTCCCTGATGGCCGAGTCCGGTGCGAAGGTCACGGCATGGGACGGTGCGACGGTCCCGGACGACGTGCCCGTCACCTACATCGGGCTGGAGCGTCCTGAGGGCCTGCACCCGGACTCCAGGGTCATCACCCCGGAAAATCTGCGCGACTTGATCCCGGCCTGAGTGTTAGCGTCGTCCGTGGTGAGGCCATGAAGGGGCTTCCTTCTCATCCGCCTTCAAAGCGGGCCTCGAAAGCCCAGTCCTTTCGCTTTCCTCACCACCGACGTGATGATCGGGGGCGCCGCACCCGCGGCGCCCCCGACTCATCGCGCGAGAGCCGCCCGGGCCGCCGCGAGCGCCTGCTCGGCGTAGCCGCGCCCGAAGAGCACGGCGTGCACCAGCAGCGGGAACAGCTGGTGCAGTGCGATGCGGTCCGCCCACCCGTCGGCGAGCGGCGCCTGCTGCCCGTAGCCGTCCACGATCCGCTCCAGATGCGGGCAGCCGAACAGGCGCAGCATCGCCAGGTCGGTCTCCCGGTGACCGCCGTGTGCGGCGGGGTCGATGAGCCAGACGTGCCCGTCGGCGCCCCACAGCACGTTCCCGTTCCACAGGTCACCGTGCAGCCGTGCGGGTGGCTCGGCGGGACCGGCCAGTTCGGGCGACCGCTCGCAGACGCGCTCGACCACGGCCGTCTCCGCCACGCGGATCGTTCCGCCGTCGACCGCGGCCCGCAGATACGGCAGGACCCGGTGTTCGGCGTACCAACTCGGCCAGTCGGTACCTCGGATGTTCCGCATGGGAGCGAGCCCGATGTACGCGTCGACCGGGCCGCCGGGCGGCGGGGCACCGAAGGCGGGCGCACCGGCGGAGTGCAGAGCGGCCAGCTCACGCCCGAACCGGACGGCCGCCTCGACCGTCGGCGGGCCCTCTGGAACGAAGTCGCTGACCAGCCACGCACGGTCACTTCCCCACACGTCGGGAACGCGGACCGTCCCCGCGTCGGCAAGCCAGCGCAGCCCCGCCGCCTCCGCCGCCACGGCATCGGGCTCGTCAGCACGCTTGACCACGACCAACTGCCCGCCGTCGAGGCCGACTTCGGTCAACGCACCGGCCAGCCGCCGCTCCTCCCGCACCGCACGACCGGTGATGCGGGCCGCCGCGGCGGCCGGCCCTTCACCGGGCCGGACCGGTTCACGGGTGGTCATACGACGGGTCGACTGAGGAAACAGAGGTGCACGGAGACCAGCGTACGTACGATCCGGTCGACTTACCCTGGCGGGGCATCGGGGCTCGTTCGATTTGGTCTTCACTGCCCGGCGCGCGCCCGCAACGCCCTCAGCACATCCTCGTCGGTCAGCTGGTCGAAGTGCTCGTAATACAGGCCGACGGCGACGAAGGGCGACGGGGTGCGCAGGCACAGGACGTCGTCGGCCTCGGCCCGCATCAGTTCGGTCGCCTCCGCGGAACCCACCGGCACGGCCAGCACCAGTCGGCCGGGGGCCTGGCGGCGGACGCGACGTAGCGCGGCGCGCGCGGTGGAGCCCGTCGCCAGGCCGTCGTCGACGACGAGCACCGTCCGGCCGGTCAGCTCGGGGGCGGCCCGGCCCTGCCGGTAACGGCGTTCACGGCGGCGGAGCTCGGCGCGCTCGCGTTCGACGACAGGGGCGAGGTCCGCCTTCGTGAGGCCCAGCAGGTGGAGGGCGCGCCCGTCGAAGAGCGGCTCGTCCTCGCCGGCGATCGCGCCGACGCCGTACTCCTCCTGGGAGGGGGCACCGATCTTCCGAACCACCAGAACGTCGAGCGGGGCGTTCAATCCCCGCGCCACCTCTCGGGCCACGGCGACTCCGCCGCGTGGGAGGGCGAGGACGACGGGGTCCGGGAGAACGCCGTTCTCCTGCTCGACACGCAGCCGCTCGGCCAGTTCCCGCCCGGCCTGCCCCCGGTCGTGGAACCGCATCTCCCTCGCCGCCCTTCCCACCTGGACACCTCGTCGTCCGCGGTCCGCGTACCCGCGGCGTCCCGGGACCACGCACCCCTTCAGCCCCGCCCGACGCGCATGTCCCGGCCGCCTCGGCGCAGTCCCCGCCAGATCGCCGTTCCCCAGATCGCGCCCTTCCCGTCAGATCGCACCGTTCCCGCCAGGTTCATGGACCGCCAGGTCAGGGGTACCCGTAGCCACCGCAGGATCTCTTGTGAGGAGATGACTCGGATGCTGCTCATCGGACTGCTCCTCCTCGGAGCCACCGGCGCCTTCACGGCCCTGGCGATCGCGGGCAACCTGTCCGGAGGCCCCGAGTACACCGTGTCGGTGCTGGACCACGACATCGCCACGATGAACATGCTCGCCGTCTTCAGCTCCGGCCTGGCACTGGCGCTCATCTTCTGTCTGGCCCTGGCCATGGTGGGCGGCGCGTCACACCGCCGACGCCGCGGACCGCGGGCGTACGGGCCGGGCAGGGCGAAGCGCGTCGACGAGACGGCCGGGCGGGACGCCCCTGCCTGAGGCGGACGCCGGCACGATCATCGTCCGCCACCGTGTGTCGTACCGCCCGAGGCCGGGGTAGGTGTGTCCCTCAGGCCGGTCGGGGTCGACAGGTCACCGGTTCGGGGCGGCCCTGCCGATGTCCGCGAGGGCCGAGTGCGGGTCCTCGGTGGCGGCGAGGTCGGCGATGCTGACGACGCCCACCGGGCAGCCGCCGCGCTCGACGACCGGCAGACGGCGGACCGCGTAGCGGCTCATCAGCTCGATCGCCCGGTCGGTCGTGTCGTCCGGGGAAAGGGTCGCCACGGGTGGCCGGGTGCACACGGAGCCCACCGTCGTGCTCTCGGGGTCGCGCCCCTCCGCGAGGGCTCGGACCACGATGTCGCGATCGGTGAGCACGCCGAAGAGATCGCAGTCGTACGCCACCAGGACGTCGCCGATGTCCTGCTCGCGCATCAGCCGAGCGGCCCGCGCCACCGTGGTCATGGGTTCGACGGAGGCCGCGCCGGGCGACATCACGTCGCGTATCTTCCGGGTCATGAGGTGCCTTCCGTGTCTGCCGGTCCTGCTTCGGCGAGGTAGTGCGTATCAGCCGCGTAGCCCGCACGGGGCCCGGTAAACCCCGCCTCGGACCGCATCCGTTCCACGCAGCGCAGCATCCGTGGCCGGTCCTCGGTGAACCACCCCTCCCACGGCCGGTCCAGCGGCGTCCAGGCCGCCGGCTGCCCTTCCTCGGGCGTCAACTCGACGTCTCTGTCCAGGACTTCTACGAACGTCACCCCCATGACGGCCGGCCAGCCCGGGTGGTACGAGCGCACCGTGACCGCCTCCGGCACCCGCCGCAGCCGCGCACGCACCCCCGTCTCCTCGAACAGCTCCCGCCGGGCCGCCTCACGCGGTGTCTCCCCCGCTTCCACCGCTCCGCCGGGCGGCACCCAACCGCGCCAGGGGTGCCGCACCAGCAGCACATGAGTCAACGCGCGATCGAACACCCAGACCCCGCTGCCCAGCGGGCCGCTCAACTCCGGCGCGGGGCGCAGCAGCCACTCCAGCGCGCCGTCGTACGAGTTCAGGGCCTGTCTCGCGTCGCTGATCGCGGCTTCGAGGGTGCGGGGTTCGATGCGGTGTCGGGTCATCCTCCGGAGCGTAGGGCCCGCCACTGACAATCCGTCCCCCTTCAACCCCGCCCGGGTTCCCTGTCACCCCCACCCCGCTACGCTCCCCCTCACCCCCTCCCGGGCTCCCCCTCGCCCCGCCAAGGCCGCGCCAGACACACCAGCGCGACGCCCGCCGTCGTGACGGAGATCAGCATGATGAGCGCCATCGGCAGGGAGCTGCCCTCCCCGAAGAGGCCGACCAGGGGCGAGGCGAGGGCGCCGAAGAGGAACTGGAGGCCGCCGAGGAGGGCGGAGGCGGCGCCCGGCGCGACGCGCCCGAGGGCCTGGCCGATGCTCATGGACGCCGGGAAGACCATGCCGATGGCGCTGACGGTCACGAACAGCGTGGCCCAGGTGCCCGCGAGGGTCTCACCGACCAGGACCACGAGGACCACCTGCGCCAGCCCGCCGAGCACCGCGACGCATACCGCCCCGCTGAGCAGGGTGTTCAGCCGTACGCCCCGCCCGACCAGCCGGGAGAAGAGGGCGCCGGCGAGGAGCATGCCGAGGGCGTTGGTCGCGAAAATGAGGGAGTACGTCGTCGACGAGACGCCATGGAGGTTCTCGAAGACGAAGCTGGAGCCGCTGATATAGGTGAACAGGGCCGCCGCGGAAAGGGCGAGGGCGAAGACGTACCCCATGAAGGCGCGACGGGTGAGCAGTGTGCCCATGGCACGGAAGGTGCTCGCCATTCCGCCGCGTTGCCGCCGCTCGGGCGGCAGGGACTCGGGCACGGCGCGCAGGACGGCCAGCAGGAGCAGGGCGCCCAGCACGGCCAGGACGACGAAGACCGCGCGCCATGTGGACACCGTCAGGATCGCGCCGCCGAGCACCGGGGCCACGATCGGCGCCACCCCCAGCACCTGGGACAACACGGCGAAGTAGCGCGGGAGTTCGGCGCCCTGGAAACGGTCGGTGAGGATGGCCCGGGCCAGCACCGTCCCCGCGGCGCCGGCGACGCCCTGCAGGAAGCGGGTGGCGGTCAGCAGACCGATGTTCGGGGCGACGGCGCACAGCAGGGACAGGAGGACGAAGCCGGTGACCCCGGACATCAGCAGCCGTCGCCGTCCGAGCCCGTCGCTGAGCGGACCGATGACCAGCTGGCCGACGACCAGTCCGGCCAGGAACGCGGTCATCGTCAGCTGTACGGCCGAGCCGCTCGCGCCGAGCGCGTCCCCCATCGACGGGAATCCGGGCACGTACATGTCGGTGGCGAGCGGCGCGACCGCGGTGAGCGAGCCGAGGACGGCGACCAGAGCGGCTACGGAGGGCTTCGCGACCGGGCTGGGGAGGTCCGTGTCGGGGGCGGAGCGGGAGGGGGAAGAGGACGGGGAGGGGGGCGGGGATACCATGGGCATAAAGGTAACTGATAGTTCACTAGTTAACAAAGATGGAAGAGTCATCCTCTCGTACCGTGAGAAGGCGAGCCGCATGCCCTCCGCTCCCCCACCCCCCGCCCTCCTCCGCAAGCAGTGGGCCGAGCACCACCCCGGACTGGACACCTCACCGATGGAGTTGGTGGGCCTGCTCAAGCACGCCAGCGCTCTGCTGGGGCGTGCCGTCGAGCCGATCTACGCGGGCGCGCCACTGACCGCCGCCGAGGTCGACATGCTCATCCCCCTACGGCACACCACGGACCCGGTGATCGCCCGCAGCCTGGCCGAACGGCTGGGCCTGTCCCGGGCCGGCGTGAGCAAGACCCTCGCCAAACTGGAGCGGCGCGGATTCATCCACCGCGCCCCCAGCCCCGCCGACCGGCGCGCGGCACTCGTCACCATCACTCCGGAGGGCGCCGAGGCGGTCGACGCCCTCTTCCCTCGCCAACTCGCCGCCGAAGTGGAGCTGTTGGCGGGACTGGGCGAGGACCGGGAGTGGGTACTGAGGGCACTGGGCCGACTGGTCGAGGCCATGGAGAACCACGTGGTACGGGACTGAGAACAGGCCTCTCCACATCCCCCTCAGCGCCGCCGCCACGGCAGCGCGGTCGCTGCCGCGTCCGCGTTCTCGGCCTGGTGCAGGGCGCCGCTGATCGCTTCGCCGATCTCCGCGAACTGGCGTACCTGCTCGGGGGTGAGGGCGTCGAAGACCGCCTTGCGTACGGCTTCCACGTGGCCGGGGGCGGCTCGCTCCAGGAAGGCGTACCCCTCGTCGGTGAGGACGGCGAGCTGGCCGCGGCCGTCGGCGGGGTCCTCACGCCGGTCGACCAGGCCGGTGTCGCGGAGCCGGTTCACCGCGTGGGTGAGCCGGCTCCGGGTGATCTTGAGCCGCTGGGCCAGCTCGGACATGCCGAGGACGCCGTCGGGCGTCGCGGAGAGGTACGCCAGCAGGCTGTAGTCGGCGTGCGTCATGCCGGCGTCACGCCGCAGTTGCCGGTTGAGGTGGTCGGCGAGCAGGGTGGAGAAGTCGACGTAGGCCAGCCAGGCCCGTCGCTCCTCGACGTTGAGCCAGCGCGGCGTCTTGGACATCCCCACACTCTACGGGCGGCCGTTTGAAGGTTCAATCACGATGTCCCTTCGGAGGCTCCCTCACGCGGCGACGACGGAAGAGGCGGAGCTGCCTGCTCAAGTGCTCGCCGGTCGGCACAAGGTGCTCAGGGCCGGACGCCGGACGGCGGTGGAACAGCACCAGCGCCGTGCCGAGGGCCTGTCCCAGGGCCGGTACGGGGTGACGCCGGACCGGGACCGCTCGTAGCGCCCGACCAGGGCGGTCTCCAGTGGGCGCAGGGCGGTGATCAGCCAGTGGCCGAGCGCCACCAGGACGATCGCCACGCGCGCGGGAAGTCGACGCAGCGGTCTCTGCTCATGCCTCGCCCTGCTTCCCCGGCCGTGCGGAGCGCACGGCCGGGACGTCCGGGCCGCAACCGATCCGTGCCCGGTACGAGATCATCCGCGCACGGTGACCTCCGGGGACTCCCCTCTCTCGGCTCGGTCCGACCCGCCGCGGCTCGGCCAATCTGACCTCACACCGCGAGTGGCACGGGCCACCGCACCCACCTTCTCCCACCCGTGCCCCAGCTCCCCACCCCTGGTCAACCACCGCTCCCACCTGAGACTTCGTGCTTCTGTGTCGCTCGGGGACGCTCACACAGTGACGGCCGTCACCATGGCTCCGATCGTCCGGACATGGCCGGATTCCTATCCGCCTCGTGTGCGCTGTGACATTGATCTGTCACTGTGCGCTTCTCCCCGTGGGGAGTATTTTCGGCGTTTCCTGGGGAGGGATGCTTTGTGCTGAGACGTGAGGCCTTCCGGGTGCCACGGCACCCCGCGTCGGTCGGCTTCGCCCGGCACCGGGTCCGCCAGCATCTGGCCACCTGGGGGCACGACAAGGACGACGCGATCACGGAGGACGTCGTGCTGCTGGCCTCGGAGCTGGCGGCGAACGTCGTCCGCCACGGCCCCATACTGCAGCGCGAGTTCGAGATATCGGTGACGGCGAGGGCCGACGGCTCCTGCTTCATCGCCGTCTCCGACGAGAGCCCGGCCCAGCCGGTCCTCCAGAGCGCGCGGAGCGCGGACGACGAGCGGGGGCGCGGGCTGCATCTGGTCGACCAGGTGGCACGGACCTGGGGTGTACGGCCCCGGGGACGGCACGGCAAGACGGTGTGGGCCCTGGTCGACTCCACGCCGTGAGACGGGCCGCCGACCGCGATGGCGATCGGCCGCGATGCCGGTCGGCCGCGGCTCCGGGCCCGGGGTGTGGATCCGCGTCAGTGCTCCAGTACGGCCATCCGCTGCTCCAGCCGCTTCAGCGCGGTGCCGCCCCAGTGGACGTTGGCGCGCTCCAGCGCGAGACCGCCGAGCAGGGTGAGGTACGGGCCGATGCGCTCGGCCTTCACGAAGTACTCGTCCTCCGTGCGCCCGTCCAGCAGCCGCTCCCGCAGTCGCTCGTAGCGGGTGAGCTTGGCCGCGGACCGCTCCAGGCGCTCGGCGACCGCGGCGCGTACGGCGTCGACGGCGCGCGCGTCGCCGAGGTCGACGCACTGCACCTTCACCATGAGCTCGTCGCGGATGGCCGGCGGCTTGGCGGGGGCGTCGAGGACGTAGTCGCGCAGGACTTCGAGCCCGGCCTCGGTGAGGGAGAACAGCCGCTTGTTGGGGCGGCGTTCCTGCTGCACGACCCGCGCGGAGACCAGCCCCTCGCCCTCCATGCGCTCCAGCTCACGGTAGAGCTGCTGGGGGGTGGCCATCCAGAAGTTGGCGACCGAGGCCTCGAAGCCCTTGGCCAGGTCGTATCCGGACGCCTCGCCCTCCAGGAGCGCGGCCATCACAGCGTTGCGCAGTGCCATGGGCCCAAATTAACACCGCGTTGACTAGTCAAGGAGATGGGTAGTGGAGCCGAGCGCGAGTGACGTTCACTCCGCCACCGGCAGCAGCAGGGGGCGCTTGGCCTGTCGGCCGTCGCCGGAGGACCGGCCGCGTACGCGCCGCAGGAGCCAGGGGCCCAGGAAGGTGCCGGCCCAGCGCAGTTCGGCGCCGACGGCACGCAGGCCGGTGGGCGCCGCGGCCGCGGGCAGGGGGCGGGTCCAGCCGTCGTCGCTGCCGGGCAGGGCCAGCGCGTGGGCGACGGCGGCGGCGATGAGGGCGTGGCCGCGGGGACTGGCGTGCAGCCGGTCGGCGCTCCACAGCCGGGGGTCGGTCACCGCCGCGTGGGGCTCCGAGTCGGCGACGATCACACCGTGCCGCCGAGCCGCCTCGCGCAGGCGGGCGTTGAAGGCCAGGACGCGGGGCGCGAGCGGGCGGGCCAGCGGGGCGATCCGACCGATGTCGGGGAAGGTGACCGTGGCGACACGGGCGCCCTGCGCGGTGAGCGCGGCGAACATCGCCTCCAGGTGCCCGGCCACCTCGTCCGGGTCGAACCGGGGCCGCAGCACGTCGTTGAGCCCGGCGACCACGGTGGCGAGGTCGGGTTTCAACGCGAGGGCGGGCGCGAGCTGTTCGGCGTGCACCTGTCCGGCCAGCCGGCCGCGCACGGCGAGGTTGGCGTACAGCAGTCCCGGGCTGTCGCGCGCGAGCTGTTCGGCGAGCCGGTCCGCCCAGCCGCGCCAGCCCCGCGCCTCGTCTCCGTCACCGAGCCCTTCGGTCTGGCTGTCGCCCAGGGCGACGTACCGCAGATATCCGGTGTCTGTCATGGCGACGCCCTCCAGGTGCCCGCTCCGGACCAGCCATCCCATTCATCCCATTCAACCAGTCACCTAATCGCATTGTTGACTATAGCGGGAAGCTGCGGACGCGAGCAGCTGTTCGTCGCGGAAGGCGCCCACCCCTCCCCGACCGGCCCTTACCCCTTCCCAACTGCCCCGCACACCCCAGCCGTTGACCGGAGGCCACCCCGACAGCACAATGAGCGCGCACGCTTGAGAGCGCTCTCAAGACTCGGAGCGCCCCGAACCTCACAAGGAGACCCATGCCCCCGGGACTCAGCCGTCGCGCACTCATCGGGACCGGACTCGGCGTAGGCGCCGCGGTCTTCACCGCCACCGGAACCGCCCGGGCGGCGCAGCGCACGGCCTCCGCGCCGCAGCGCGCCTCCGCCTTCCTCGCCGCCGCCATGGACGCCTACCCGGACCACGGCACCGTCCGGCTGGCGCAGAGCTACACCGACCAGGCCGGTCTGTTCAGCACGGCGTTCACCTACGACAACGCCCTGGCGATCCTGGCCCATCTCGCCTGCCGCACGACCGGCGGGCACTCCCGCGCCGTGGCGCTGGGCGACGCGCTGCTGTACGCCCAGGCCCACGACCCCGGCCACGACGACGGCAGGCTGCGGCAGGCGTACAACGTGGGGCCGTACACCTTCTACGACGGCTCGGCGCAGCCGGACGGCTTCGTGCGCGCGGACGGCACCGCCAACGTGGGCACCCAGTTCGGGTTCACCGGTACCGCGGTGGGCGACATGGCGTGGGCCGGTATCGCGCTGAGCGCGCTCGCCGGGCGGACCGGCGCCGGCCGGTTCCTGACAGGCGCGGTGCGGATCGGTGAGTGGATCGAGCGCACGGCTCGCACCGACGAGCCGCTCGGCGGGTACAAGTTCGGGGTGAACGGCGCCGACGAGAGGCTGCCCTTCTCCTCGACCGAGCACAACACCGACCTGGTCGGCCTGTTCGGGCAGCTGGCGCGACTCACCGGTGACCGGGTGTGGCTCGAACGTCGGGCGCACGCGAGGGAGTTCGTGCGGAGGATGTGGGAACCGTCCGGCGGCTTCTTCTACACCGGCACCAACGACGGCGTGACGGTCAACAAGTCGCCGATTCCCGAGGACACCCAGACCTGGACCGCACTCGCCCTCAACTCCCCCCACTACGCGCGCTCGCTGGACTGGGCGGCCTCCCAACTCGCCGTCCTGGACACCGCCGAGCGCCCCAACAGCACCGTCCCGCAAGGGCAGTCGTACGAGGGGGTCACCTTCAGCTCGGCCGCCCTGGTGGCCGACGAGGACGCGCCGATCGCTTCGGGGCAGCCCAGACCCGACCGCAACGGCGTCTGGTTCGAGGGCACCGCGCATCTCGCACTCGCCCTGCGCGAGCGCCGGGCTCCCGGCGACGAGACGCGGGCGCGGCGGCTGCTGGCGTCGGTGGAACGCGCCCAGGATCTGCTGGGCGGCGGCCAGACCCTCGGCGGCACGGCGGTCGCCGAGGGCTCCGGGGTGGTGTCGGCGAGCAGTCCGCTCGACACCGGTTTCGGGTTCGGCTACTACCCCTACCGGCACACCGGTGCCACGTCCTGGTACCTGCTGGCGGCGGCACGAGCCAACCCGCTGGCTGCCTGAGAGCGCCCCGATCACCGGGTGGCGTAGCCGAGTTGGCGCCTCATGTACGGCGTCATCAGGGTCTTCGCCTTGGCCAGTACGGAGGGCCCGTTGCCCAGGACCGCGCTCTGGCCGCCCAGTACCGGCATGATCGTCAGCCCGTCGCGCGGGCCGAAGGGCACGATGATCGGGGTGCGATGGACAGGCCGGTAGAGCCGGGGCTCCTTGCGGTGGCGCCCTGCGCTGTGCAGGTAGGTGCGGATGTTCCAGGCGGCGAGGTCGGCCTGGGCGAGCGCGGCGGGCGTGATCTTGAGTTCGGTGGCGTCGTTGACGTCACCGACCGCGAAGACGTTCCGCCATCCGGCCACCCGCAGCGACCGGTCGACCCTGACGTGCCCGGACCCGTTCAGCCAGTCGCCGTGCCCGCCCAGCCGCAGCCACAGCGTGTTGGGCGTGGTGCCCGTGGCCCAGAAGGAGAGGTCGGCCGCGATGGTGTTGCCGCGGCTGTCGCGGAAGGTGCCGAAGTCGTTGCCGGGCGACATGAACGATTCGAGCCGTACGTCCACGCCGTGGTCCTCCAGCCAGGCCCGCGCCCGGCGTCCGGCCCGCTCGACGCCCGTGTTGTGCAGCAGCTCCGTGCCGGAGTGGGCGAGGGTGACCCGGGCGTCGGGCCGGGCGAGGCGTATCTCGGCGCTGAGTTCGACGCCGGAGGGGCCGCCGCCGACGACGAGGATGTGTTCGGCGCCTGCGATCTTGTACTGGTGGTCGGCGAAGGACTTGAGCGCCTCTTCGGCCGTCGTCCCGAAGAAGCGGGCCGGTTCGGGGTAGTCGGCGCCGGTGGCGATCACCACCACGTCGTACGGCAGCCGTTCGCCCGTCGCCAGGACCACCTCGCGCGCGTCGGTGTCGATCCGCAGCGCCTTGCCGACCACCACCCGGCCGTGGGTGAGCAACCGGTCGTACGGGATGAAGGGGGTGATGGACCACTCCGGGCGCACACCCGCCCGCAGGGAGGCTATACGGTGGAAGAAGACCTCCTTGCGGTCCACCAGGGTGACCCGCGCCGTCGCGTCCAGTCGTTTCGCCAGGCGCACTCCCGCGTAGCCGCCGCCTATCACCACTATGTCGCCGTCATGCACACGACTCTCCTGTGCCTGCTCGTGGGGGGATACGAGCAGCGGGACAGGTGGGGCTTCCTCGGCCACTCGAACTGCCTGTGAGACTAGCGCTTGAACTCTAAAGTTCTCGGGGGGCCGTGTGTACATTTTACGAAGCCATGACGCGGGATGCGTGTGCGCCCGCTTCCATGACACAAGGCCGGCCCCGCGCCTCTCGGCGCGGAACCGGCCTTGTGGTGGTACGTCGTTCCGGCAGGGGCCGGTCAGTCCGTGCCGGCCTCCATGGCGGCGCGGTCCAGCAGCGCGTCCTGCTCGGAGACCTCGCCACGGGAGGCGATGACCTCGGCGCCGCCCTCGGGCAGCTCCGGCATGGTGCCGATGAGCCCGGTCGCCGCCGCCTGGGAGGCGCCGATGGTGGGACTGCCGGTGCCGATCAGGCCGAGGCCGACGTACTGCTCCAGCTTGGCGCGGGAGTCGGCGATGTCCAGGTTGCGCATGGTGAGCTGGCCGATCCGGTCGACCGGGCCGAAGGCGGAGTCCTCGGTGCGCTCCATGGAGAGCTTGTCCGGGTGGTAGCTGAACGCCGGGCCGGTGGTGTCGAGGATCGAGTAGTCCTCGCCGCGCCGCAGCCGCAGGGTGACCTCGCCGGTGATCGCCGAGCCGACCCACCGCTGCAGGGACTCGCGCACCATGAGCGCCTGCGGGTCCAGCCAGCGGCCCTCGTACATCAGGCGGCCCAGGCGCCGGCCCTCGGTGTGGTACTGGGCGACGGTGTCCTCGTTGTGGACGGCGTTGACGAGGCGCTCGTAGGCCGCGTGCAGCAGGGCCATGCCGGGGGCCTCGTAGATACCGCGGCTCTTGGCCTCGATGATGCGGTTCTCGATCTGGTCGGACATGCCCAGACCGTGGCGGCCGCCGATGGCGTTGGCCTCGGTGACCAGGTCGACGGCGGTGGCGAACTCCTTGCCGTTGATCGTCACCGGACGGCCCTGGTCGAAGCCGATCGTCACGTCCTCGGTGGCGATCTCGACCTCGGGGTCCCAGAAGCGGACACCCATGATCGGCTCGACGGTCTCCACCCCGGTGTCGAGGTGCTCCAGGGTCTTGGCCTCGTGGGTGGCGCCCCAGATGTTGGCGTCGGTGGAGTACGCCTTCTCCGTGCTGTCCCGGTAGGGCAGACCGTGGGCGAGCAGCCACTCGGACATTTCCTTGCGGCCGCCGAGCTCGGTCACGAAGTTCGCGTCCAGCCAGGGCTTGTAGATCCTGAGGTGCGGGTTGGCGAGCAGGCCGTAGCGGTAGAACCGCTCGATGTCGTTGCCCTTGAAGGTCGAGCCGTCGCCCCAGATCTGGACGTCGTCCTCGAGCATCGCCCGCACCAGCAGGGTGCCGGTGACCGCGCGGCCGAGCGGGGTGGTGTTGAAGTAGGCACGACCGCCGGAGCGGATGTGGAACGCGCCGCAGGCGAGCGCGGCCAGGCCCTCTTCCACCAGCGCGGCACGGCAGTCGACCAGGCGCGCGATCTCGGCACCGTAGGTCTTGGCACGGCCGGGCACCGAGGCGATGTCGGGCTCGTCGTACTGGCCGATGTCGGCGGTGTAGGTGCACGGGACGGCGCCCTTGTCGCGCATCCACGCGACCGCGACCGAGGTGTCGAGCCCGCCGGAGAAGGCGATGCCGACGCGCTCGCCGGCGGGAAGGGAGGTGAGGACCTTGGACATAGGAAGAGTATGCATGATTACGCATGATCATGCAAAGGTGGGGTCGGTTACTTTCTCGTCGGGCCCTGGGGCGCGTGCTCAGCGCACCAGACAGGGGCGCTTGCCGTCGAAGGTCCAGTCCTTGATCAGGTAACGCATGCCCACCGCGTCGTCGCGGCCCGGCAGTGCCTTGGTGCGGTGGAGCTCGTGCGCGGCGAGGAGGCGATCCATGTCGAGGCGGACACCGAGGCCGGGGGTGTCCGGGACGGCGACCTCGCCGCCGATGACGCGAGGCGGGTCGACGGTCAGCCGTTCCTGGCCCTCCTGCCAGATCCAGTGCGTGTCCAGCGCGTTGTACTCGCCCGGCGCGGCGGCACCGCAGTGGGCCATCATCGCGAGCGAGATGTCGAAGTGGTTGTTGGAGTGGCAGCCCCAGGTCAGGCCCATCTCGTGGCAGAGCTCCGCCACCCGTACCGACCCGCGCAGGGTCCAGAAGTGCGGGTCCGCGAGCGGGATGGAGACGGACTGCAGGGCGAGGGCGTGGGTGAGCTGACGCCAGTCGGTGGCGATCATGTTGGTGGCGGTGGGCAGTCCGGTGGCCCGGCGGAACTCGGCGAGGATCTCCCGGCCCGAGTAGCCGTCCTCGGCTCCACAGGGGTCCTCGGCATAGGCGAGTGTGCCCAGCAGCGGCCGGCACAGGTCGACCGCCTCACGCAGCGACCAGGCACCGTTGGGGTCGAGCGTGATCCGCGCCTCGGGGAAGCGGTCCTTCAGCGCCCGTACGGCCTTCACCTCCTCGGCGCCCGGCAGGACACCGCCCTTGAGCTTGAAGTCCCGGAAGCCGTAGTGCGCGTAGGCCGCCTCGGCCTGGCGGACGATCGCCTCCGGGGTCAGCGCCTCCTCGCGCCGGACGCGGTACCACTCCACGTCCGCGTCCGGTTCGCGGACGTAGTCCAGGTCCGTGCGGTCCGGGTCGCCGACGTGGAAGAGATAGCCGAGGACGCGTACGGAATCGCGCTGCTTGCCGTCGCCGAGCAGGGCGGCGACCGGGACCTCCAGGTGCTGGCCGAGGAGGTCCAGGAGGGCCGACTCCACGGCCGTGACGGCGTGCACGGTGGTGCGCAGGTCGAAGGTCTGGGCGCCGCGCCCACCGGAGTCACGGTCGCCGAAGGCCGTCCGCAGCGTACGCAGGACCGCCTTGTGGTCGCCCACGCGGGCACCCAGGACCAACGGTCCGGCGTCGCGCAGGGTCTGGGTGATCCGCTCACCCCCGGGTACCTCGCCCAGGCCCGTACGGCCCTCGGAGTCCTCGATGACGACGATGTTCCGGGTGAACCAAGGGGCGTGCGCGCCGGAGAGGTTGAGGAGCATGGAGTCACGGCCGGCGACCGGGTAGACGGAGAACTTGGTGACGACGGGCTGACTCATGGGGGAACTGCCCTTCCGGTGAGGGGGATCGGGGTGGGGGATCAGACGTTCAGGGCGTCCAGGACCTGCTCCAGGACCAGCACACCGCCCAGGCCGAGGACGGCGAGGACCGTGGTGTAGGTCGTGCGCGCCTTGACGGCGTCGATGACCGAGAGGTTGAAGTACTCCTTGAACATCCAGAATCCCGGGTCGTTGACATGGGAGAAGGCGATGGAGCCGCACGAGACGGCGAGCACCATGACCTCGGGGTGTACCCCGCTGCCGGCGAGCAGCGGCAGCGCCACGCCGGAGGCGGTGACGACGGCTACGGTCGCCGACCCCAGGGCGACGCGGAGGATCGCGGCGATCAGCCAGGCCAGGATGATCGGCGAGATGGACCAGTGCTCGGTGGAGTCCTTGATGTAGTCGGAGATGCCGCCCTCGACGAGGACGTTCTTGAAGGCCCCGCCCGCGCCGATCACCAGCAGGATCATCGCCATCGCCCGGGCGGCCTCCCGGCAGGACTCGGCGACCTCGGACAGACTGCGGCCGATGCGCGGGCCGAGCGCCCAGACGGAGAGGAGGAGGGTGAGCAGCAGGGCGATCGGGGCGGAGCCGATGAAGGCGACGAAGTGCAGCAGCGGGCTCGATCCGGAGGTGGCCAGGTCCGTCACCGCGGCCCCCGCGATCAGCACGACCGGCAGCAGGGCCACGGCCAGCGACCAGCCCATGCCGGGCATCTCCTCGTCCTCGAAGACACGGTCGCTCACCAGGCCTTCGGGGACCTGGGGGTTCATGGCCCGGACGAAGGGCAGTCGCGGCCAGGTGAGGGCGATCAGCGCGCCGACCGGGACGGCGATGAACAGGCCGTAGAACAGGGTGAGTCCCACGGAGGCGTGGAAGGTGGCGGCCACGGCGGTCGGGCCCGGGTGGGGCGGCAGGAAGCTGTGCATCGTGGACAGGGCGATGGACATGGGCAGTCCGACCCACAGCAGGTTGGACCGGGTGACGCGGACGAGGGTGAAGGCGACCGGCACGATGATGACGAAGGCGACCTCGTAGAACATCGTCACGCCGATGAGCATCGCGGTCAGCACCATGGCGACCTGGACCCCGCGGGGCCCGCAGACGTCCAGCAGCTTGGTGGCCATCCGCTGGGCGGCACCCGAGTCCCCCATCACCCGGCCGACCATGGCGCCGAGTCCGATGGTGAGCATCGTGTCGCCGATCTGGCCGCCGATGCCCTCGGAGAGGACGTCCGAGATCTTCTCCAGCGGTATGCCCCGGACCAGGGCGACGCCGACGGCCACCAGGAGCAGGGCCGCGAAGCCGTTCAGTCTGAGTTTCGTCATCAGGAAGAGCAGGACCACCACGCTGATTCCGACCACGACGAGCGGCATGCGTCAGTTCTCCTTCGAACTGCCAGTCAAGGCTGGGAAGTTCATCCCCTCGAACGAAATCCTCAGATGAGGACGTCGTCTACATATGAGGACGGAGGCTAGGTTGATCGTCATGCGGAGGTCAATGGGTGTGCACGACATGGTTCTTCCGGGACGAGACGTCAGCCGGTCCCGTACCAGAGCGATACGGCCAGCCCGAGCCCCGCCAGCGCGATGGCGATCCGCAACGGCTTCTCGGGCAGCCGTCGCACGACCGCCGGCCCCATCCGGCTGCCGGCGAGGCAGCCCAGGCCCAGGGCCACGGCGGCCCACCAGTCGACCGGGGCGAGGAACACATAGGCGATCGCCGCGACGAGGTTGGCGGCGCCGGTGACGATGTTCTTGACGGCGTTGGTGACCCGCAGCGGCTCGTCGGCGGAGAGGGAGAGCACGGCGAGCATCAGGACGCCGGACGCGGCACCGAAGTAGCCGCCGTAGAGACCGACCAGCACAACCGCGCAGGTCAGCGGCAGCGCCGTACGCCAGTCGCCGCGACCGTCCGCGGACGCGTCGTCCGCCATCCGCCCCTCGGTCACCCGGCGCAGCGGCTCACGGACCAGGATCAGCACCGAGCCCAGGGCGATCAGCCAGGGGACCACGCGCTCGAAGGCCGACGAGGGCGTGCCGAGCAGGAGCGCCGCGCCGGCCGAGCCGCCCAGGGCCGAGAGCAGTGAGAGCCGGCCGAGTCTTCGCCGCTGTCCCCGGAGTTCCTCGCGTGAACCGGCCGCCGTTCCGAGGGTGTTGGAGAACAGCGCCACGGTGTTGGTGACGTTGGCGGCCACCGGGGGCAGTCCGGCGGCGAGCAGTGCCGGGTAGCTGAAGAGGGAGGCCAGGCCGGCGATCGACCCCGCCAGTCCGGAGGCGACGCCCGCCACGGCGAGCAGCAGGGCGGAGCCGGCGGACACAGAGGGTTCCCTTCCGAGGCGGACGCCTCACCCTCCCCCACGACTGTTCCATATGCAAGACGCTGTCTACATGGAGAGACGACCCTTCGGACCCCGCCATGCCTCGGCGGGTGTCAGCGGGACCGGGGCGGGCCGCTCCACCGTCGTCGTCAGCGTGATGCGGCGCCCCTCGTCCGCTCCACGCAGAAGGGCGGTCATGATCTCGAGGACGTGCAGGCCGAGGGCGCCTCCGGCGCGCGGCTCGTCGGCCTGGACGAAGTCGAGCAGACCGACCCCACGGCCGCCGCCGACGTAACCGGCGGACGGTTCGAGCGTGCGCCAGTCGGTGCCGCCCAGCGCGAAGTGGCGGACGGCGCCGTCGAACTGGTTGGGGTCGGGTACCGACAGGGTCCCGGTCTCGCCGTGGACCTCGATGGGTGCGGCCGTGGTGGCGACCCCGTCGAAGCTCGTCGTGAGGGTGGAGAGGGCGCCACCGGTGTGTTCGAGGACGCCGGAGACATGGCTGTCGACCCGCACCGGGATCCGCTCCCCCGTGCGGGGGCCGGAGCCGATGACCCGCTCGTCGCGCAGCCGGGCGGCGGCGCCGGTCACCGACCGTACCGGGCCGAGGAGTTGGACGAGCGCCGAGATGTAGTAGGGCCCCATGTCCAGCAGCGGGCCACCGCCCGGGAGGTAGTAGAAGTCGGGGTGGGGGTGCCAGCGCTCGTGCCCCGGGGTGACCATCACGGCCGACGCGGCGAGCGGACGCCCGACGAGGCCCGCGTCGACGGCGGCGCGGGCGGTCTGGGTGCCGGTCCCGAGGACCGTGTCCGGCGCGCAGCCGACCCCGACCCCGGCCGCCGCGGCGGCCTCGACGACGGCCGTGCCGTCGGCGAACGTACTGGCCAGCGGCTTCTCGGTGTAGACGTGCTTGCCGTGGCCGATCGCGCCGAGCGCGATCTCGGCGTGGGCCGCGGGCGTGGTGAGGCTGAGCACCGTCTGCACGTCGGAGGCGGCGAGCAGGTCCTGGACGCTCCTGGCCTCGGCTCCCGGCAGCTCGGCGGCCACCGCGTCCGCGCGAGCGCCGTCGAGGTCGGCCACCGCGACGACCTCGACGCCGGGATGGCCCGCGAGGGTGTCGAGATAGGCCCGGGAGATGACGCCGAGTCCTACGATGCCGATGCGGTGCGCGTCGCCCACAGCATTCCCCTCTCGATGACGGTACGGACGTTCGGGTCCTCCAGTACGTCGAGGCTGTGCCCCGGTGTGGTGACGACGATGCGCCCGGCGCCCCAGACGCGGGTCCAGATCGCCGGCGTGGTCACCGGGCGGTGCCAGGGCTCGTACGGCCGTACCGGATGGGTGGTGGTGGCCAGGACGTCGATGAGGTCGTCGTGGAGCACCCAGTACTGCTCGGTCTCCAGCTCGAAGTCGGCCAGCCCGGCGGTGATGGGGTGGGTGCGGCCGAGCTCGGTGATCCGCACCGTGTGCGGCAGGAAGTTGTCGGCGGCCTCACCGCGCCGCTCGCACGGCTCCTTGCCCGGATGGGTGGCGAACTGGCCGCCCACCAGGTGCAGATAGTCCGACGAGGCCCGGAACGAGTCGGCGATCCCGCCGTGCCAGCCGGTGAAGCCGGTGCCCGCGACGACCGCCGCGCGAAGACCGGCCAGTTCCCCGGGCGTGATCTCCGACATGGTGACGCACTGCACCACCAGGTCGGTGCCGGCCATCGCGTCGGAGTCGCCGTAGACCTCGGTCGACTCCTCGACCCGCACGGCGTACCCGTTGTCCCGCAGGAACGGGATGAACAGCTCGGTGGCCTCGACCGGCCGATGCCCCTCCCAGCCACCGCGCACGACCAGGGCCCGCTGCTGCGCCATGTTCACTCCCTCGTACGTCAACTCCGTTCATTGTCCAGACGTTCGCGGGCGTCGGCGGGGGCGGGGTCCGTCAGGCGGCCGGTGTCTCCAGGGGCCGCAGCTCGTCCGCGTACGACACGGACATCCGGCGCATCAGGCCGTCCTCGGCGATGTCGTACTGGCCGAGGCGCCACAGCGGCGGTGAGTAGGCGTGGATCGAGACGGCGTCGTCGGTGGCGCCGGTGAGCCGGTGGATGTGTTCGGGGCCGAAGGTGAAGCCCTCCCCTGCCACCACGGTGACGGAGCGGTGGGCGCCACCGATGCGCGGACTGGACTCGTTGAGCGCGCCCTGGACCACGGTGACGGCGCCCGCGGAGAGGTCGTGGTCGTGCCAGCCGGTGTCGTTCCGCCGGGTCCAGCACAGGAGCCAGACGTCCACGTACTCGTCGCGGTGGAGGGAGGCGTAGTGGCGCTGCTGGTCGGAGAAGGCGACCTGCTCGCGCCACAGCTCGGGGCGGGCCGCCAACTCGGCCACCAGCGAACGGAGTTCACTCTGGTCGAGGGTGCGGTCGGGCAGGACCCCATAGGTTTCGGGCAGGGCCCCATAGGTCTCGGGCAGGGACTCATAGGTCATGGAGTGCTCCCTTCGAGTCGTCGGCCGTCGGCTGCGGTGCGTCCGTGCAGCAGCCGGGCCGGGTTGGCGGTGCGCAGGGCGTGGACGGCGGCGTCCGCGCCGAGGTCGGGGATGACGGGCGAGGCGTAGGGGCGGTCGCTGCCGGTGACGACCACGTCGATGCCGACCGCCCGGACGAGCGCGTCGACGGCCCGGGTGCCGTAGGAGGAGGTCTCGTAGAACGCGTCGAAGTCGACCTCGCCGCGTCCGCCTCCGCGTGCGGCGAGCCGTTCGCCGTGGAGCGGGGCGAGGCCCGCGAGGGCGGCGAAGCAGACTCGCAGGCGGGGGTGCCGGGCGCGGCCGAAGGCCCGGAAGGCGAACCAGGACGCGTGCATCTGGTGCAGATACGGCACCAGAGCCGGCCACCAGGGCGGTGCGCCGGGGGTGGGCGGGGCCGCGCCGGGGTGGATGAACAGGGGTCTGTCGTGGTGGGTGAGGACGTCGAGGAGGGGTGCGCAGTGGGTCCAGCCCGCCGCGTCGAGGAGGGCGGTGGCGGGGAGTTGGAGTCCCACGCAGCCGCGCCGGAGCTCGCGGGCGAGGGCGTCCGGGTCGGGTTCCGGTGCCGACAGACAGGCGGCGGCCCAGACGCCGAAGGGCGCGGGCAGGGCGAGGGCGCCGTCGTGGAACGCGGCCAGCAGCGGGGCGGCCTCGGCGGGCGGCAGGTACTCGATGCCGAGGGGGCTGGAGAGGGACACCAGGGCGAGGTCGAGACCGTCGGCGGCGGCGAGGCGGGTGCGGGCCGCGACGTCGTGGTCGGCCGGATCGACGGGGTAGGGCGGTTCTCCGGTCAGGTGCAGCGTCCAGCCGTCGAGGTACGGCGGCGTCGTGCGGGCGCGCAGCAGGTCGACGAAGGCGGGTGGCCAGATGTGCTGGTGGACGTCGGTGGGCACGCGGCGGGTCCCGGGAGAGAGGTGTTGATCGAACATGTTAAGCGCTTCACTGATGCGGTTTACTTAAGCGCTTAACAAGAAGAGGTGTCAAGCAGGTGTTCGCATCGTGGACGGGGCCGCTCATCCACATCACGCCGCCGCCCCGGTAGGCTTCCCGCCATGGCCAGGCCCACCAAGCGCACCACCCTCCGTGAGGTGGCCGAGGCCACCGGCCTCTCCACCGCCGCCGTCTCCTACGCCCTGCGCGGCACACATGTCTCCAAGGAGACCGAGGAGCGGGTGCGCAGGGCCGCCGCCGAGCTCGGCTACGAGGCCGATCCCATCGCCCGCGCCCTGGCCAGCGGCCGTACCAGCATGGTCGGCGTGCTCGCGGGGGATCTCCAGGACCTGTGGCAGCAGCAGCTGATGGCGGCCATCGGCCGGGAGCTGCTGGCCGGCGACCGCTACGCGCTGATCGTGGACGCGGGCGGCGACCCCGACCGCGAGCTGGCCCTCGCCAAGCAGCTGCGCGACCAGCGGGTGGACGCGCTGCTCGTCTCGCCGGTCAACCCCTCGGCGGAGAGCTGGGCGGCGATCGCCGACGCGCTGCCGGTGGTGGCCGTGGGCGACTCGCTGAGCCGGGCCCGCACGGCCGGCCAGGTCATCTTCGACAACCGGTCCGGGATCGACGCGGTCCTGGAGTATCTGCACGCTCTCGGCCACCGCCGGGTGACCGTGCTGACCCCGACCCGCCCCAGCACCCCCGACCGGCCGGCCGACGTGTACGTGGGCGAGGCCGCCGACCGTCTCGGCCTGGAGGCCGAACTGGTCCCGTGCCCGCAGGAGTTGGGCGAGGCGACGGCGGTGGCACGCCGGGTCCTGGACGGCCCGCGGGCCGCCACCGCCGTGTTCTGCTTCTCCGACTCCCTGGCGTACGGCGTCTACGCGGCCGCCGCCGAGGCCGCGCTGGAGGTGGGCCGGGACATCTCCGTCGTCGGCTTCGACGACCACCCCGTCTCCCGGGTCCTGACCCCGCCCCTGACCACGGTGGACTGGGGTCTGCCGGAGATCGCGGCGCAGGCGGCACGGCTGACCGTCGCGGCGATCGAGGGGAAGCGGGTGCGCAGGAAGCGGGTGCTGTGCGCACCGCGGATGAGCGAACGCGGCTCCGCCGTGCGCGTCTGAACGGCCGGGGCACGCCCGGACGTCCGCGGTTCACGTGCCGGACGCCCTTTGTAGACTCGACCTTCATGACCTTCCTGCGCTACGTGGCCATCGGAGACAGCCTCACCGAGGGCATCGGCGATCCCGATCCGGCCGCCGGTCACCTCGGCTGGGCCGACCGGCTCGCCGAGATCCTGGCGGAGCGACGGCCGCAGTTCACGTACGCCAATCTGGCCGTGCGCGGAAAGACGAGCGCGCAGATCAGAGCCGGTCAGCTGGAGGCCGCCCTCGCGTTGCGGCCCGACCTGGTGACGGTGACGGCGGGCATGAACGACCTCGTACGGGCCCGCTACGACGCCGAGGCGGCCGCCGCGAACCTGGAGGCGATGTTCGCCCGCCTCACCGCGTCCGGCGCCCGGGTGGCGACGGTGTCCTTCCCGGACCTGGGCAAGATCTCCCCCGTCGCCCGCCGGGTGCTCCCCCGCATCCTCGACCTCAACGCCCGTCTGCGCACCCTCACCCGGCGCTACGACGTCGCCCTCCTCGACGTCTTCCCGGAACCCTTCACCGGCGACCCGCGCCTGTGGAGCACCGACCGCCTCCACGCGAGCCCCCTCGGCCACACGCGTATCGCCGCCGGCATGGCCCACACGCTCGGCGTCCCCGGCCACGCCGACTGGAACGCCCCGCTCCCCCCGCGCTTGCCGGTTCCCGCCCTGCACGCCCTCGGGGCCGATCTGCGCTGGACACTCGACCACGCCGGCCCCTGGCTGTGGCGACGGCTGCGCGGGCGGGTGCCCGGGGACGGGTTCGTCGCCAAGAGACCGCGGCTGGAGCCGATGGCGCAGCGGGTGGCGTGATCCACTCCGCCCGTCGGGCCGGTGAACGGCGGCCGAATTCTGGCCCTTGCTCCGGTCAGAAGCCCCTCCGAGGCACGAACCCGGCTCCGCGGCCTGCTTAGGATCGGCTGCGTCGCCTCGTTCGTACGACCCCCAGGAGGCCCGGCGTGCCCGAAGCCGGTTCCCGAGCCGATGAGCCGCCACCCCCTTCCGGCGCGACCCGGCGCCGTACCGCGCTGCTCACCGGGGGTGCGCTGGCGGTCGTGGCGGCCTGTGTCGGCGGGGTGCTGGTGGCCGGAGGCACCGGTGGGAGCGGGCATCGGGCGGCGGTGGCGGGGGACGGGCTGCGGCACACCACCGTGCAGGTGACACCGGCCGGCTGCGGCCGTGGCTGGAGCCGGCCCGAGCCCGGCAAGCAGGTCTTCGACCTCGACAACACCTCCGGCGCGCCGGCCGACGTGGATCTGATCGACCCGCGGTCGGGCGCGGTCTACGGCGAGGTCGAGGGGCTCGCCCCGGGCACGGTCCGCCCGCTGCGGGTGACGCTGGGCGATGGGACGTACGCCTTCAGATGCCTGCCCGACGACGCGGACGCCGTGACCGGCCCCACGGTCCGTATCAGCGGCGCCGAGGTGAGGAGCGGTCCGGCCGCCGTGCCGGTGACCCAGCAGGACCTCATTCCGCCGACGCTGGCCTACCAGCGGTGGATCCGGGCCCGGACCGTGGAACTGGCCCGGCGGACCGATGTGTTGCGCGCCGCCGTGGACCGCGGGGACCTGACGGCCGCGCGTGCCGCCTGGCTGCCCGCGCACCTGGTGTACGAGCGGATGGGCGCCGCGTACGGGACGTTCGGTGACGCGGACGAGAAGATCGACGGGACCACGGCCGGGCTGGCGGACGGGGTGCGGGACAAGGACTTCACCGGCTTCCACCGGGTGGAGTACGGCCTGTGGCACGGCGAGTCGGCGAGCGGTCTGCGGGGTCCGGCCGACCGGCTCGCCGAGGCGGTCCACGCGCTGCGCGACAGCTGGCCCGACCAGAGGATGGACCCGGCCGACGTCGGGCTGCGGGCGCACGAGATCCTGGAGAACACCGTGCAGTTCGAGCTGACCGGCCGCACCGACTACGGCAGCGGCACCAACCTGGCGACGGCCCGCGCCAACCTCGACGGCACCCGGGTGCTCCTCGGGTATCTGCGCCCGCTGCTGAAGACGCGCGACAGCTCACTGGCCGGCCTCGACTCCTGGCTCGACCGCACCCAGCGCCTCCTCGACTCCTTCCGGCACGGGCAGCGGTGGACGCCGCTGTCCCGACTCGGCCGCGCCCAGCGGGAGATGATCGACGCCGACCTGGGCGAGTCGGTGGAGCGGCTCGCCGATGTGGCGGCCCTGACGGACGTACGGAGGACCGCGTGAAGCCCGTGAGCAAGGTCGGCCGCCGGGGATTCCTGACCGGTGCGGCCGCCGTGGCCGGTGGTGGACTGGTGGCCGCCGACCGTGGTGCCGCCGTGGCCGCCCCGTCCCGGGAGAGCGCCCGGATCGACTTCCACGGTCCGCACCAGGCCGGGATCGTGACGCCCGCACCGCGCGCCACCGCCTTCGTCTCCTTCGACACCACCGCCGAGAACCGCGCGGAACTGCGGGAGTTGCTGCGCACGCTGACCGACCGGGCGCGGCTGCTCACCTCCGGCGGCAGCCCGGACGAGCTGGGCATCACCGCACCGCCCGCCGACTCGGGCACGCTCGGCCCGGACGTGCCCGCCGACCGGCTGACCGTCACGGTCGGCGTCGGCGCCTCCCTCTTCGACGACCGCTACGGCCTGGGCGCCGGGAAACCGCGCCGTCTCACTGCGATGCCGCCGTTCCCGGACGACGACCTGGACGCGGCCTGGTGCCACGGCGACCTCAGCGTCCAGTTCTGCGCGGGCAACGCGGACACCGTGCTGCACGCCCTGCGGGACGTCGCCCGGCACACACGGGGCGCCATGCAGGTGCGTTGGCGCATGGACGGCTTCATCAGCCCGCCCCGGCCGTCGGGGACCCCACGCAACCACATGGGGTTCAAGGACGGCATCGCCAACCCGGACGCCACCAGCGGCCGGGAGATGGACCGACTGGTGTGGGTGGGCGCGGGCGGCGGTGAGCCGGACTGGGCGACCGGCGGCAGCTATCAGGTCGTACGGCTGATCAGGATGCTGGTGGAGTTCTGGGACCGGGTCTCGATCACCGAGCAGGAGCGGATGTTCGGGCGGGCCAGGGACACCGGGGCCCCGCTCGACGGGCGCCACGAGAAGGACACGCCCGACTACGCGCAGGATCCGCAGGGCGACATCATCCCGCTGGACAGCCATATCCGGCTGGCCAACCCGCGTACCCGCGCCACGGCCGACCAACGCATCCTGCGCCGCGGCTACAACTACGACCGGGGCACCGACGGCAACGGAAACCTCGACATGGGTCTGCTGTTCTGCTGCTACCAGCAGGACCTCGCCCGGCAGTTCGAGACGGTGCAGAAGCGGCTGGCCGGTGAGCCGCTGGTCGACTACGTCTCCCCGTTCGGCGGCGGCTACTTCTTCGCGCTGCCCGGGGTGCGGGACGGGTCCGACTGGCTGGGCCGGGGTTTGCTGGTGTGATCCGAGGCCGGTCAAGAGGTCCCCAAAACAGCATGAGAATTTCCTGACCGAACATTCGCACGTCTGTCATTGCCGCTCTTCCGCCCCGCCGCCACCATTGCGGAGGATCCGGCCGTGGGTGCCATGGCCACCGGTGTCGTGGCAGCACAATGCAGTTGCTCTCGTAAGCAGTGCTCTCGGAAGGCGAGACAGCATGATCGGCACAGGAAGAACTCCCGGCGCACGGCGTGGTTGGGGCCGGGTGGGCGCCCTGCTCGGCGCGGCGGCCCTGGCGACGGCGGGCGGCGCCGTCCCCGCCTCGGCGGCCTCGGCGCCCGGCGGCCACGGCACGCACACGGCCACCCCGATCAAGCACCTGGTGGTGCTCTACGACGAGAACGTCTCGTTCGACCACTACTTCGCCACCTACCCGAAGGCCGCCAACACGGACGGCACCAGGTTCAAGGCCGCGGCGCACACCCCGAAGGCCGACAACCTGCTGAACGCCGGGCTGCTGAAGAAGAACCCGAACCTGTACACGCCCGCGCGGCTGGCCGCCTCACAGGCGATGACCTGCGACCAGAACCACTCCTACGGCCCCGAGCAGTACGCGGCCGACGGCGGCAAGGCCGACAAGTACGTGGAGAACACCGAGGTCAGCAAGTGCAGCGGCGGGCTGTTCGGCGAGCCCGGCCTGGTGATGGACTACTACGACGGCAACACCGTCACCGGCCTGTGGAACTACGCCCAGCACTACGC
The DNA here is from genome assembly GCF_040605395.1 of Streptomyces sp. NPDC005648. Taxonomy (NCBI): domain Bacteria; kingdom Bacillati; phylum Actinomycetota; class Actinomycetes; order Kitasatosporales; family Streptomycetaceae; genus Streptomyces; species Streptomyces sp. NPDC005648. The sequence continues at coordinate 98,401 of NZ_JBEXCS010000020.1, forward strand.
CCTGGGCGACCACTCCTTCAGCTCGGTCTACGGCCCCTCGACGCCCGGCGCGCTCAACCTGATCTCCGGATCGACCCACGGTGTGATCTCCGTCGACCCGGCCTCCGGCACCGAGCACCCGAAGCAGACGTCGACACCGGACGCGTACACCGTCCTCTCCCCGGACGCGAAGGGCGTCGGCACGGTCGTCAACGACCCGGACCCGGCCTTCGACGACTGCTCGGACAAGGACCACACCGCGACCAACGCGCTCGCGGTGCTGCAGGGCAGGAACATCGGTGACCTGCTCAACTCCAAGGGCGTCAGCTGGGGTTGGTTCCAGGGCGGCTTCCGGCCCAGCACCGCGTGGGACGGCAAGAGCGGCGACTACGCGAAGTGCGACACCACGCACACCAACGTCGGCGGGGCCGCGGTGGTCGACTACAGCCCCCACCACTCGCCGTTCGAGTACTACAAGTCGACGTCCAACCCGCACCACCTGGCGCCGAAGAACGTGGCCGAGATCGGGCACAACGGCCGGGCCAACCACAACTACGACCTGAGCGACTTCGACGCCGTCCTCAAAGCCGGCCGCCTCCCGGCCGTCAGCTTCCTGAAGGCCGCCGAGTACCAGGACGGCCACGCCGGTTACTCGGACCCGACCGACGAGCAGCACTTCCTGGTCAAGGAGATCAACGCGCTGCAGCAGTCGCCCGAGTGGAAGTCCACGGCGGTCGTGGTCGCCTACGACGACTCCGACGGCTGGTACGACCACGTCACCGCCAAGGTCCTCAACGGTTCCAAGGACGCCACGACCGGTTCCAACGGCAAGGCCCTGGACGGGCCCGCCTGCCAGGCCGGTCCGGCCCCCAAGGGCGGCTACGCGGACCGCTGCGGTCCGGGCACCCGGCAGCCGCTGCTGGTGATCTCCCCCTACAGCAAGGTGAACTCGGTCGACCACACCGCCACCGAGCAGGCGTCCATCACCCGGTTCATCGAGAACAACTGGGGCACCGGCCGTATCGGTGACGCCTCCTTCGACCAGCGGGCGGGCAGCCTGACCGGCCTGTTCGACTTCCGGCACCCCAACAACAAGCAGGTGCTGCTGAACGCGGACGGCTCGGTCAGGTCCGTGAAGCCGATCCCGCACCACTTCGCCACGTCGGCCACGTCCGCGACGGCGTCCTACCCGCCGTACGTCCAGGACCTCAAGGCCCAGAACGTGGCAGACTCGGCCTCCGCCTCCCCGGCCCTCCCGATCGCCCTCACCGCGGGTCTGGTCGCCGCGGGCACGGTCACCACGGCCTTCGCACTGCGCCGTCGCCGGGCGCACAGCGCCTGACCGTCACCCTCGCTGAGCCGTGTCGACGGCCCCGGCTGCTTCACGCCGGGGCCGTCACTCGTCCCTCGGGTGCTCCGGGCGCCGCGGCTCGTCATGCGGACGGGGAGCCGAACCACCTCCGCAGGGGGCCGAGCAGATCCTGCTGGGTCTCGCCGACCCAGGCGACATGGCCGTCCGGCCGCAACAGCAGCGCGGGCACGTCCAGTTCGTCCCCGACGTCGTCGACGTGCCGGACCCGGTCCGTCCAGCCCGTCACCGAGAGCCGGCCGGTCGAGTCCAGCAGCAGCCCGTGACCGCCGTGCATCAGCTCGTAGAGGCGCCCCCGCTTCAGCCGCACATCGCGCAGCCGCCGGCCGAGCAGTTCATGACCCTCGCCCAGGTCGTAGCGGACGTCGACGGCGGTGATCAGCCCCGTCACGTAGGCGTTCACCTCGTCGAAGTCCATCAGCCTGGCGAACAGGGCGCGCAGCGCGGTCGCGCCCGGATCGGTGCCCAGAAGGGTGATCTGAGCGCGCGTGTTGTCCAGCACCTGGGCGCCCGCCGGGTGCCGTTCGGTGTGGTAGCTGTCCAACAGCCCTTCCGGTGCCCATCCGTCGACCGCGCCGGCGAGCTTCCAGCCCAGGTTGAACGCGTCGTGGATGCCGAGGTTCATGCCCTGTCCACCGGTCGGCGGGTGGATGTGCGCCGCGTCGCCGGCCAGCATCACCCGGCCGACCCGGTAGCGCTCGGCCTGGCGGGTGGCATCGCCGAAGCGGGAGAGCCAGCGCGGCGAGCGGGCGCCGAAGTCGGTGCCCGCGACGGCCCGCAGCTGCCGCTTGAACTCCTCCAGGGTCGGGGCCTTTCGGTCCTCGGACACCCCGTCGGCCGGCACGACGACACGGTGGAACCCCTCGCCGGTCGGCATGGCTCCGAACCGCAGCTGGGTCTTCCGGACCTCCTCGACCACTGCGGCGACCGTCTCCTGATCCGCCGTCAGCTCCAGCTCTCCCAGGAGGGTTTCGACGGTCGCCGGCTCGCCGGGGAAGGCGACGCCGAGCGTCTTGCGCACGGTGCTGCGGCCGCCGTCGCAGCCGACGAGGTAGCGGGTCCGCAGGCGCGTGCCGTCCGCGAGGTCGACGCTCACCCCTTCCTCGTCCTGGCTGAGGCCCGCCACTTCGCAGCCGCGCCGGATCTCGGCCCCGAGTTCGAGGGCGCGCTCGCCCAACAGCCGCTCGGTGACGGGCTGCGGGTGGGCGAGGCCGTAGGGATGGGCCGTGTCCAGCCGCCGCGGCCACGGTTTGGCGATACCGCCGAAGAGCCCGCCGACCTGGAACCTCTCGCTGACCGCGGCGAACCGGTCCAGCAGGCCGCGCTGGTCCATCATCTCGACGCTGCGGGCGTGCAGGCCCTGGCCGCGGGACTCTCTGGTCGGCTCGGTCAGCCGCTCCAGCACGAGCGTCCGCACGCCGCGCAGCCTCAGTTCTCCGGCGAGCATCAGTCCGGTCGGCCCGCCGCCGACAACGATCACGTCGATCAACACGATCCCCGTTTCCGCAGGTTGTGGCTTCGGCCGCCGATTCTGCGGGACACGGGGGGCCTTGCCGCAAGCCCCCCGGCGCGCTATACCTTGAGTGTGGCAAGGACTCGATGACGTCCTTGCCCTTGTCGTTTCCGGCGCACGAGATCCACGGCGGCCGGCTCCCACTCGGGATACCCGAACTCGAAACCGGCCGCGCCGAGCCGTCCCGGCACCACCCGCCGGCTCTTGAGCAACAGCTCGGTGTCCGTGCGCAGCGCCAGCGCCCCCAGTTCCGCCATCCAGCGCGTCGCCGGCAGCCCGACCGGGACGCCCCAGGCGGCACGGAGCCCCCGCATGAACGCGCGCTGTGGCAGCGGCCCCGGGGCGGCGAGGTTCACGGCGCCCTCGAAGTCGTCGTGGCCGATCAGGAACTCCACCGCGCGCACGAAGTCCTCGTCGTGGATCCAGGACACGTACTGCGCCCCGCCGGCCACCGGCCCGCCCAACCCCAGCCGTGCCAGCCAGGACAGCACGTCGAAGACTCCGCCCCGGTCCGGACTCATGACCATCGCGGAGCGCAGCGCCACCTTCCGGGTCGCGGGCGTCCGCGCCTCGGCCTGCGCCCGCTCCCAGTTCTCGGCGATCTCGACGCTGTACGCCCAGTAGCCCGGCACCCCCGGCTCCGAGCCACCAACGACACCCGTCGTCTCGTCGTTGGCCGCGTCGAACCGGTGGGCGTAGATCGTGGCCGTGCTCATCTGCAGCCAGACCCGCGGTGGCCGCGCGGCGGCGGCGATCGCCTCTCCGACCACCCGCGCCGAGTCCACCCGTGAATCCATCATGGCCCGGAGGTTCTCGTCGGTGTAACGGCACGACACACTGCGCCCGGCCAGATTGATCACGGCGTCACAGCCGTCGACCACGTCGGCCCACCGCCCGAGCGTGGCCCCGTCCCAGCCGACCTCCCGCTCCCGCTTCGGACGCCGCGTCAGCACCACGACTTCATGGCCCGCCGCCGTCAGCGCCCGCTCCAGTATCCCGCCGACCTGTCCGGTTCCCCCGGGCAGCACTACCTTCATCGATCCCCCTCGTCCGCGATGGACCGAAGCCTACGCCTATTTTTTGAACACGTTCAACTCAATGACCACGTGTCGCGGACCGGGAGTGGGCTCGGCCGGCCAATGATCGAGCGGGGAGCATCCCTGGCCGGCCAAGACCCCGCCCTCGGCCGACCGGACGTGTCGTTCGCGCGTCGAGACGCCTCGGGCGGCGGCCGTCACCCGCCCTCGCCCACCGCCCCGTCGAGGAGCGGTCCGAGTTCCCGGGTGACGGTCGTCAGGGCCCGGACGTCCCGCTCGGCGCGGGCGATCAGGATGGCCCCCTCCAGAGCGCTGATCATGAGCGTGGCGAGCGAGCCGGACCGTTCCTCGGGCACGCCCATGTCGGTCAGCGCCCGCGCCACCGGTCCCGTCCAGGCCTCGAACGCGGCGGCCACCGCCTCCCTGGTGGACGGGACCGACTCCGCCCAGTCGACCGTGGCGGCGGCCACCGGGCAGCCGCCCGCGAATCCGGAGGTCTCGTACTCGTCGGTCCACTGCCGGACCATCTGGGCGAACAGCCGGCTCGGTGTCGGTTCGTCCAGCGCGGCCAGGAAGCGGGCGATCCGCCGGCCCGCGTACCGGCCGGCCCACCCCACCGCCTCGTTGACCAGCTGCTCCTTGCCGCCGGGAAAGTAGTGCTGGAGCGAGCCGCGCGGCGCGCCGGCATGGGCGGCCACCTCGCGCATCCCGGTGGAGACGGCCCCGTCCCGCCGGATGAGCTGGGCCGCGCTGAAGACCATCCGCTCGCGCGGTCCTCGTTCGGACATCGTCGGTCCCCTTCGGTCGGCGCTCTCCCGCATCCATCCTATGACCGTGGTCATAGCCTTCGGCTACTATGACCACGGTCATAGAACTCAGGTGGTGGTGGATCGTGTACGTCGGTTTCCTCGGCCTCGGTGTCATGGGGCAGCCCATGGCCCTCAATCTCGCCCGCGCCGGCACCCCCCTCGTCGTCTGGAACCGCACCGCGGCCCGGTGCGACGTGCTGCGCGCGGCCGGCGCGGAGGTCGCGGCCGACCCCGCCGAGGTCTTCGACCGGTCCGGGACCGTGATCCTGATGCAGGCCGACGAGGCCGCGACCGACGCGGTGCTGGGGCGCGGCACCCCGGGCTTCGCCGCGCGCGTCGCGGGACACACGGTCGTCCACATGGGCACGACGTCGGCCGAGTACTCGGGCGGTCTGGAGAACGACATCCGGGCGGCGAGGGGCCGCTATGTGGAGGCCCCGGTCTCCGGCTCCCGCGTCCCGGCCGAGCGGGGCGAGCTGGTGGGGATGCTCGCGGGTGGCGACGACGCCGTGGCCGCCGTACGGCCGCTGCTCGCCCCGGTCTGCCGGGAGGTGTTCGACTGCGGGGCGGTTCCGGGTGCGCTGCTGATGAAGTTCTCGGTGAACCTGTTCCTGATCACGATGGTCACCGGGCTGACCGAGGCGTTCCACTTCGCCGACCGGCACGGCCTCGACCAGCGGCTGCTGCGGGACGTGCTGGACGCGGGGCCGATGGCCAGCGCCGTCTCCCGGGTGAAGGGGCCCAAGCTGCTGGCCCGCGACTTCACCGTGCAGGCGGCCGTCACCAATGTGCTGGAGAACAACAGGCTGATCGCCGAGGCCGCCCGCAAGGCCGACCTGGCCTCCCCGCTCCTCGACGTCTGCCACTCCCTCTACGCCGAGGCCCTCGAACAGGGCCACGGCGCCGAGGACATGGTGGCCGTGCTGCACGCGCTGGAGGCCAGGACCGGTCCCGCCCCGAAGGGCCTCGTCTGAGGGTGTGCCTCACCAGCGGCTGATCCGGTCCACTCGTGCCACGGCCCTGGCAGGCGGCACCGCCACGCCGGAGCAACCGAAGAAAAATCGAACACTTCGGCTGTGGTGTCATGGCTGTGACCAGACCCGGCAGGACGCAGGACGGAGGACCGGTGGAGCTGCGCTGGCTGGAGTCGTTCGTCACCGTCGCGGAGGAGCTGCACTTCGCGCGGGCCGCGGACCGTCTGCATCTCGCTCCGTCGGCGCTGAGCGCGCAGATCAGGGCGCTGGAGTCCCATCTGGGCGTCCGTCTCATCGACCGCGGTCGGCGCAGCCGCCCCGCTCTCACCAGTGCCGGGCTGCTGTTCCTGGAGGAGGCCCGGCTCACCCTCGCACAGGCGGCCCGGGCCGAGGCGGTGGGCCGGCGGGCCGGGCGCGGGGAACTGGGGCACGCCCGGATCGCGTACGTCGCCTCGGCCGCGTTCTCCGGGGTGCTGACCGATGTGCTCACCCGCTGCGGGGGCCGGGACACCGAGCTGACGGTGCAGGTGAGCGAGCTGGAGACACCGGCCCAGCTGGAGGCGCTGGCGTCCGGGGACATCGACGTGGGCTTTCTGCGCTGGCGGCCGCGGTACCCCTCCGAGGTCACGACGACCTGTCTGCTCGTCGAGGACGTCGTGCTGGCGCTGCCGGCCGGCTCGGCGCTCGCGGAGTGCGAGGCCGTCCCCGCGGCGCGGCTGCGCGAGGAGTGGTTCGTGGCCCCGCACTTCGACGAGGAGTACGGCTGCCGCGACCAGATCCTCGAGGTCGCCGCGCACGGCGGCTTCCCGCCTCGGTGCGCACCGCCGGTGCGGGACTTCATCGCCGCCCTGACCATGGTCGGCGGTGGTCTGGCGGTCGCCCTGGTCCCCGACTCGCTGCGCCGGGTCCGGATCCCGGGCGTGACCTACCGTCCGCTGGCGGACGTGGCCCTGACCACCCGGCTGGTCGGCGCCTACCGCAAGGGTGAGACCTCACCGGCGGTGCGCGGGGTGATCCGGCGGCTGCGCGAGGCGGCCGCCGATGTCCCGTCGGTCAGCGGAAGGCCGCCTGGCCGGTGAGTGCCTGGCCGATGACGAGGGTGTGCATCTCGCCGGTGCCCTCGTAGGTGAGCACCGACTCCAGGTTGTTGGCGTGGCGCAGCGGTGAGTACTCCAGGGAGATCCCGTTGGCGCCGAGGATCGTGCGGCACTCGCGGGCGATGGCGATCGCTTCCCGTACGTTGTTCAGCTTGCCGACGCTGATCTGCTCGGGGCGGATACGGCCCTGGTCCTTGAGCCGGCCCAGGTGCACGGCGAGCAGGGCGGCGCCGCCCAGGGAGACGGCCATGTCGGCGAGCTTCTTCTGGGTGAGCTGGAAGGCGCTGATCGGCCGGTCGAACTGGATGCGGGAGTCGGCGTATCCGATGGCCGCCTGCAGCGAGTCACGGGCCGCGCCCACCGCACCGAACAGGATGCCGAAGCGGGCCTCGTTCAGGCAGGACAGCGGACCGCGCAGGCCCTCGGCGAGCGGCAGCCGCGCCGAGTCCGGCAGCCGTACGTCGTCGAAGGACAGCTCCGAGGTGACGGACGCGCGCAGGGACATCTTCTGCTTGATGTCCCGGGTGGTGAACCCGGGCGTGCCGCGCGGCACGAGGAAGCCGCGGACGCCGTCCTCGGTCTGCGCCCAGACGGTGGCCACATCGGCGATACCGCCGTTGGTGATCCACATCTTGGAGCCGTTCAGAATCCAGTCGCCGCCGTCGCGCACGGCCCGGGTGCGCATCCCGGCCGGGTTGCTGCCGAAGTCGGGCTCGGTCAGGCCGAAGCAGCCGATCGCCTCACCGGCGGCGAGGCGGGGCAGCCACTCCCGCTTCTGCTCCTCAGAGCCCCACTTCCAGATCGAGAACATCGACAGCGAGCCCTGCACGGAGACGAAGCTGCGGAAGCCGGAGTCGGCGGCTTCGAGCTCCAGACAGGCCAGACCGTACGAGACCGCGTTGGTGCCGGCGCAGCCATAGCCCTCAAGGTGCATGCCCAGCAGGCCCAACTTGCCCAGCTCCGGGGCGAGTTCACGGGCGAAGTGGGCGTTCTCGAACCACTCCCCGATGTGCGGGCGCACCCGGTCGGCGAGGAACTTGGCGACGGTGGCCTGGATCTCGCGCTCCTCGTCGCTGAGCGTGGAAGCGAGGTCGAGCAGGTCGAGGGGGTCCTTCATCGGCTTGGCGCCGCTCATCGGGTGCTCCAGGGGTGAGGGTCGGACAGGACTTCCGCGGTGTGCCGGCCGAGGCTCGGGGGCGGCAGACGGTACCGGGCGGGTGTGCGGCTCAGGGCGATGGGGTGGGCGACCTGGCGGGAGGGTCTGCCGTGCGCCGTCTCTCCGGGGACGTCGACGATCCCGGGCAGGCCGAGTCCGCCGGCGTGGGCGAAGGCCTCGTCGAGGGTGTTGACCGGCCCGGCGGGCACGCCCGCGGCCAGCAGCACGGCCGCCCAGTGGTCCGCGCCGGCGCCGCCGAGCAGTCCACCGAGGAGGTCACGGAGTGCCGCGCGGTGGGCGACCCGGTCGGCGTTGGTGCGAAAGCGTGGGTCGGTGGCGAGGCCGGGGGCGCCGAGGGTCGTGGCGAGTGCCGCGAACTGGCGGTCGTTGCCCACCGCGAGGGCGATCGGACGATCGGCGGTCGGGAAGGTCTCGTACGGCGCGATGCTGGGGTGCGCGTTGCCCAGCCGGCCCGGCACGGTTCCGGCCACGGCGAACGCCGATGCCTGGTTGACCATGGCCGACAGCAGGGAGCCGAGGAGGTTCACCTCGACGCGCTGGCCCTCCCCGGTGGCGTCACGGTGCCGGAGAGCGGCCAGGATGCCGAGGCAGGCGTGCAGACCGGTGATGACGTCGACCAGGGCCACGCCGGCCTTCGTCGGCTCGCCGTCCGCCTCTCCGGTCACGCTCATCAGTCCGCCGACGGCCTGGACGAGGAGGTCGTATCCGGGGATCGCGGCGCCCGCACCGGTGCCGAAGCCGCTGATCGAGCAGTAGACCAGTCCCGGGTGGCGTGCGAGGAGTTCGTCGGGGCCGAGGCCCAGTCGCCCCATGGTGCCGGGACGGAAGTTCTCCACCAGCACATCGCATTCCGCGACCAGGGCACGGGCCCGTTCCCGGCCGGCCCCGGTGGCGAGGTCCAGGACGACGGATCTCTTGTTCCGGTTGACGCTCAGGAAGTACGTCGAGGTGCCGTCCTCGTCGGCCGGCGGATGCCAGGCCCGGGTCTCGTCCCCGCCGCCCGGCCGCTCCACCTTGATCACGTCGGCGCCGAGATCGGCGAGGAGCATGGTGGCGTAGGGGCCCGCGAGAACACGGGAGAAGTCGGCGATGCGCACACCCCGCAGTGCCGCGTTGTCCTGGGTGTCCACGCACCCTCCTCTCCGCTCGTCCCGCGCGCGAAAGCGGCCTGCCCGCCCGCGCGATCCAGCCTGTCCCGGCCGCGGACCGCCGGTCAACGACGTACCGACGCATCTTTGTGCGCGGAACACGTGCCAAACCCCGAGGTCACAGGGGCACGGGCGCCGGCTCCGGGGAGCGGCGCCGCCCCACCCAACCGAACACGACCACCGAGCAGACCGCCGCGAACGCGCACCAGGTCGAGACGAACTCCAGCCGCCACAGCACCGAGCACACCAGCGCGCCCACCGCGGTGAGCACCCCGAGCCCGCGCACCCACAGGTCGCCGGAGAGCAGGAGCGCGCCGATGGTGGCCAGCAGATAACCGACGACGAGCACATGGCCGTACGGCAGTCCGATGACGTATCCGACGGTGTGACCGCGGATCTCGGCCCGCACGGGACGGGTGGCGAGGGCGTACGACAGCACGGCCGCGGTCGCCACGCCCGACGCCAGCGGGAGGGCCAGGCGGGCCGCCGATTCGCGCGGCGCCGCGCAGAACACGGCCACGGGCACCCACAGGGCGAGCAGCGGGAGGGCCATCACGGTCCATACGACCGTGGCCGGGCCGGTGCCGCCGCCGACGTGCCAGACCCGGGCCTCGACCAGTTGATGGGCGCCGAGCAGCAACGGCAGTGCGGCCAGCGGGAGATCGCGGGGCCGGCGTACCCGCGCCACGCAGGCCGCACCGACGCAGGCGATACCGGTTCCCGCGGCGAGGTCGGCCGTCGCGCTCCAGCACATGGCCCCACGATGGCCTCGACCTCCCGGCAAATCCACCAGCGACGCGGGTCGGGGACGGATCACCTGGCATCCATGGCGGACATACCCGCAGGAACCGCACCTGAGCACGGCCGAGGAAGGCAGCTGGGGTTCGGGCGGGGGCGTGCTCCCGATCCTCTCCCTCGTCGACAGCGGGGTGTTCACCGAGGAGAAGGCCCAGGCCGTCCGGGCGGCGGTCGGCGGCTGCTGAAACTGTGTCAAAAAATGACTCCGCGTTGCCCGTGAGGCCGCTGTGATGTGCTGCGATGACCACCGACGGAACCACTCCCCCACCATCGATAGGGACTGTCATGGTCACGCCCTCACGGCGCCGCACCCTGCTCACCACCGGAACCGCCGCCCTGTCCGCCCTCGCCGTCCTCGCTCTGACGGGCCCGGGCGCGTCCGCCACGGCACCGACCGCGTCGCCGGCCTCGACCGGTGCCGTACGGTCACCCAGGAACCTGGTCGGCGGGCAGGTGCTGTCCTCCGACCCGGTGTTCAAGAGCCCTGTCAGCACCAGCGCGTGCCGTAAGCAGATCGACCGCGGGTGCTACTCGCCGCTCCAGTACGACAAGGCGTACGACCTCTCCCCGCTCTACGCCGAAGGGGTCACCGGCAAGGGCCGCACGATCGTCATCACGGACTCCTTCGGCTCGCCGACCATCCAGCACGACCTGGAGGTCTTCGACAAGCAGTGGGGTCTGCCCGACACCCGGGTGGAGGTGGTCAAGTGGGGTGACGTGCCCGACTTCGACCACAAGGATCCCGACATGAACGGCTGGGCCGGCGAGACCACCCTCGATGTCGAGGCCGCCCACGCGGTGGCGCCCGGCGCGCACATCGTCCTCGTCGAGACCGGCGTCGCCGAGACCGAGGGCCCGGTCGGCATCCCCGAGATGCAGAGCGCCGTCAACCACCTCGTCGACGAGGGCAAGGGCGATGTGGTCTCCATGAGCTGGGCCACCAGCGAGGCCCGCTTCCCCGGCTTCGACCTCGGCGACTACACCAGCCTCACCACCCTGCGCTACGGCTTTTCGAACGCGGCCCGGCACGGCGTCACCCTCACCGCCAGTTCCGGCGACGGAGGCGGCCATGCCAACCGGGTGGACGCGGCCTGGCCCGCGGGCGACCCGCTCGTCACCGCCGTCGGAGGCACCGAGCTCCGTCTCGACGACGCAGGCAACCGCCTCGAACCCGACACCGCCTGGTCAGGCAGCGGCGGCGACCGGTCCAAGGTCTTCTCCCGCCCGGCCTACCAGAACCCCGTCCGCTCGGTCGTGGGCGAGCACCGGGGCACGCCCGACATCAGCATGGCGGCCTCTCCGGACGGGGCGCTGTGGATGTACTCCAGTTTCGATCCCACCCGCACCGGCTGGACCGCCGACGGCGCCGGCACCAGCGAGTCATCCCCGCTGTTCGCGGGCGTGGTCGCCCTCGCCGACCAGCTCGCGGGCCATCGCCTCGGCCAGGTCGACCGACTCCTGTACCGGCTCCACGGCCACCGGAACACCGGCCTCGTGGACGTCACCACGGGCAACACGGGCCCCAACGGCTATACCGCGGGCCCGGGTTACGACCAGGCGACCGGGCTGGGCACGGTGGACGCGACCCGGCTCGTCCACGCCCTGGCGGGGCGACGCTGACCGCGCGAAGGGGGTGATCGGCGCTCCGGTCAAGGGAGTCGCGCCGGCGAGGAGCCGCCGCCCGGGGCCCTGCTCGGCGGGGGCCTTCACCCTGCCGGAAGGCACGAGCGCCACCCGTCAGGCCTGGCGCTCCAACGCCTCTGCGATCACCGCGTCCAACTGCCCCGCGACCCGGTCCAGCGGTTCCGTGTCGCGCTTGGCTCGGCACATGGCGATGGCGCCCTCGACCGACGCCACGACGAGGGCCGCCAGCGCCGGGGCCCGCTCCGGGGCCACGCCATGGGCGCGCAGCGCGTCGGTGAGCAGCCCTTCCCACTCCTCGAAGGCCTCGGCGGCGGCGACCAGGGCCGGCGGGATGTCGTCCTCGTCCGGCGGCGCCTCGACGGAGACGGCCAGCACGGGGCAGCCCGCGCGGAAGTCGCTCTCGACGACGATGCCGCGCCACAGTTCCAGGAAGGCCCGCACGCCCGCGGCCGGGCCCGCGTCCAGGCGCTTGCGCAGGATGCGCGCGACCGTCCCGCCCGCGTACCGCACCGCCTCGGTGGCCAGCTGCTGCTTGCCCTCGGGAAAGTAGTGGTAGGTGGAACCGAGTGGCGCCTCGGCGTGCTTGGCCACCTCCCGGATGCTCGCGGCGTTCAGACCACGTCTGCTGATCATGTCGGCCGCGCCGGCCACGATGCGCTCGCGCGACGCCGCACTGGACTTGCCCAAGACCGCGCTCCCCTCCGCCTATAACGACCGTCATAGTCTAGCGCTACCGCCGGCCGTCACCCCCGCCATAACCGCCATAACCGTCACACGTGACCCTACGGTCCATCGGGACAAGGGGGCTCGAATCCGCCCTGTGAACGACGGCGGTCGTTGCCAGAATGAGTGGCCCATCCACCCAGCCACGGAGCCGACCATGCGAAGACCCGCTGTCCTGCTCGCAGTTGCCGCCGCTCTGAGCGTCCCGTTGACGGCCCCGGCCCCCGTCGCCTCGGCCGACAGCCCGATCACCGAGGTCACCTGCCAGGACTGGTCCTGGGCTCCGCAGTACATCCGCCACATCTACCTCAGCGCGGACAACCCCACGGCCGTGCAGGACTTCGACGAGCACCCCGAGGATCTCACCTGCTACGAGTGGTCGGGCTCGGCCCCGGCCACGATCTCGTACTCCATCAGCTACGTCCAGCACGACGTGGACCATCCGGACGGAGCGACGGGCATCCTGACCATGGGGCACGGCTTCGTGTGGATGCCCACCCTGCCGGGCTATGCCTACCGGGCGAGCTTCACGCTCCTGCCCTGACCCCGGTCCAGCCGCTGCCAGACGGTACCTACCACGTCAAGGCGGCGAACCCGTCGATCGTCGCGCACCGGATCACCGTGGAGGTCGATCCGGTGCGGGCGCGCGTCATATCGCGCGTCATATCGCGCGCCGGGCGACCGCGCGAGCGCTCCATCGCCTCCATCGCAGCCATCGCCGCCATCGTGCGGGTCTGACGCCGGGCCATCGCCCTCACCCTGGACGGCCTGCGCCCGCGCACGGAGGCCGCCCGTCCGCTGCGGAGACCCAGGACCCGCCATCGCCCGGACTCCGGGCGGGACTCTTGACAGCCCCTCCGCAGGGTAGCGACGATGTTTCGCATTAAGAATCTCGTTGCGCATAGCGCGACGCCATCGGCGCCCTGTCCGCCGCCCCGGTCCGCACCCGCTCCGCGCAGACAAGGAAGCCCGCCGTGGCCATCAGCGTCTTCGACCTCTTCTCCATCGGCATAGGGCCGTCCAGCTCGCACACGGTGGGGCCGATGCGCGCCGCCCGGATGTTCGTCGGCCGGCTGAAGAAGGACGGCCTGCTCGCACAGACGGCGTCGGTACGGGCCGAGCTCTTCGGCTCGCTCGGCGCGACCGGCCATGGCCACGGCACCCCGAAGGCCGTCCTGCTCGGCCTGGAAGGCCATGAACCGCACACGGTCGACGTGGAGTCCGCCGACGCCGAGGCCGACCGCATCACCTCCACAGGACGGCTCCGCCTCCTCGGCGCGGAGATCGGATCCGCCCACGAGATCGGCTTCGACGCCTCGACGCAGCTGATCCTGCACCGCCGCCGGGCCCTGCCCTACCACGCCAACGGCATGACTCTCTTCGCGTACGACGCCGAAGGGCTTCCGCTGCTGGAGAAGACGTACTACTCGGTGGGCGGCGGCTTCGTGGTCGACGAGGACGCGGTCGGTGAGGACCGGATCAAGCTCGACGACACCGTCCTCCTCCACCCCTTCCGGACCGGTGACGAGCTGCTGCGCCTCACCCGGGAGACCGGGCTGTCCATCTCGGCGCTGATGCTGGAGAACGAGAAGGCCTGGCGCACCGAGGAGGAGATCCGCGCGGGGCTGCTGGAGATCTGGCATGTCATGGAGGCGTGCGTGGCACGCGGCCTGACACGTGAGGGCATCCTGCCGGGCGGCCTGAAGGTGCGCCGCCGGGCGTCGGCCGTGGCCCGGCAACTGCGCGCCGGGGGCGACCCGTTGGCCCACGCGATGGAGTGGGTCACGCTCTACGCGATGGCGGTCAACGAGGAGAACGCGGCCGGCGGTCGTGTGGTGACCGCCCCGACCAACGGCGCGGCCGGAATCATCCCCGCCGTCCTGCACTACTACCTCAACTTCGTCCCCGGCGCGGACGACGACGGCATCGTCCGCTTCCTGCTCGCCGCCGGCGCCATCGGCCTGCTCTTCAAGGAGAACGCCTCCATCTCCGGCGCCGAGGTGGGCTGCCAGGGCGAGGTCGGCTCCGCCTGCTCGATGGCGGCGGGCGCCCTCGCCGAGGTGCTCGGCGGCTCGCCCGAGCAGGTCGAGAACGCGGC